>DATFNI010000418.1:0-4762 GCA_035266485.1 Balneolales bacterium | reverse complement strand
GGATTTGCCTTCGGTGCCGAGGTGCAAGGAGGAATAAATCTTCAATTATTATTCCTTTATGCAAACGTGAATGCATTGCTCGGTTTTGATACAGGCCTGGAATATGTGCAAAACCCTCCAAACGCATGCGTTGCAAACGGTCAAAAATTTGGATTTAACAATTGGTATGCCACGGGTCAGATATATGCTTCTCTGGCAATGGATGTAGGAATACATGTAGATGTGTGGTTCACCAGTGGGAATTTTTCCATAATGAAAGCGGGCGTCTGGGCAGCACTGCAAGCGGGCCTTCCCAATCCCACATGGATGGACGGAGACGTCAGAATACACGGTGAGGTATTAGGTGGGATGATAAAAGTGGATGATAGTTTTCCTTTTAAAGTGGGGCATGCATGTACAATACCTTACAATCCGCTGGATCATATAAAGATGATCACAGACGCCGGACCTAAGGATAATGCAGGGGTGTTTGATAAGCCTTTTGCGGTTTTCAGCCTGCCGATGAATAAGGAACCGATGTCCATGACGGTTCCGCCGGACAAGACTCATGATACATCGTATACGCGTAAGTTTCGGTTTTACGCCACCCGCTTCGACCTGTATAAAGTCAAAAGAAGTGGTGCGGATTCCTTAATACAGGGCAGGCCGTCAATAAGCAACGACGGAAAAACCATCACTCTCTATCGGAATAGCATGTTGCAGGCGCATACGCGCTATAAAATCTACGTCAAGTGTAAAGCAGAAGAAGAGATTAACAACAGATGGCGCAACCCTGCCGAAGGCGCTCGTGTGCAAGACACAACTATTTTCTTCAACACGGGACCCGCACCGAACAAGATAGCACTCCAAAATATTGTGTACACATATCCTATAAACGGGCAACGTTACCTGCTCAAAAACGAGTTCAGTAATAAAGGCAGGATCAAGCTTGGCATGTGGCAGAGCAATATCCTGCCGTCGCAAAGCGCCGGGCTGTTAGGAGGATACCAATACCTGTTGAAATTCATACCCGAGAGCGGTGGAGCGGACACCATCACAACACATTTCACGCTGAACCGGTCTAACAGATCACTGGATTTCCAAATTCCTCCAGCCTTGAAGAATAGTACCACCTACACGATGCAGGTATGGGTAAAGCCCGCACATCGCCTTAATACGAGCGGGATTTTAAATAACTTAAGTAATAACATTAAGATACATCAACAATCACATAAGAATGCCACAGTCACGACCCTGCAGAGGAATTCCGCGGGATTACTGGTGCAAAGTCAAAAAAATGTTACTGCAACAGCTACCATAAATTATCAAAAAGCGGGTCAACAAACGAACAATCAACCGTTAGGATCTCAGCCTATTTACACCCTGCGGTTTCGCACCAGTAAGTTCAACACTTTTGCTGAAAAGATGGACGCCCTGGATCCACTGAAGGCAGGGCCGGAAGATCCATACAGACATATCGAAGTATACAGCAATAATGAATCGGCGGAAAAATTTGATGTATTTGAGATCAAAGGTTACACATCAAGAAATACAACCGGATATCCTGCTTTTGGCAATCAGAAACAAATTCCGCCTCTGTTCAGTGCTTCCATACCGTATGATGCCAGCAACCGTACAGACAAATATTATATGGATAACCTGTATGTCCCTGCTGCCAAACTGGGGATAACATATGGTTTTCAGGTTAACCTGGGAGCTCCTGAAGTAAGATCAAATGGATCATTGGGCTCTGCTTTAATAGCAACGTTTGGGGCCTTCCCGCGATATACCCTGAGCACCGAAGATATGTCCTATAGCCCCAAACTGCCGTCCAGGTATGCTGCGGCAATTGGTAAGATGGCTTCGATAACCGCAACCGCTCATCAATCGGCACAAGTTGTAAATGCCTTTAATTTTAATGGCAGGTCGGGAACTCATTCCTTAGCAGGATCCCAAACGATGGGTGGCACCGGCGGATCTGCTGCCGGAAATAATGTATCGGTTCCCTCATCTTACGCTGGATTACACTTCCATAATTCGAATGTAGTTGGCAGCGGGCAAAGCAATGGATCCGGCGGTGAGTCCTCCGGAACAGGGATCTTGGCCGGCAGTACATCGATGATTTCCTCGTCGAGCATCGGCAATATATTCCCATCCTTCCAACTCGAATGGAAACGTGATGAGTACTTTTATGCTGATTACCGGTTGTTGAAACAGGCTTATCACACCTTTGAACTTAAAAGCTCAAGGCTCTCATCGTCATCCTACTGGATCTTATCTGGAAGTAATACACTCGCCACTGGAGAATTTGGTAGCATTAAGTTTACAGGTGGAACGCACACCATCTCTTTCGGGGGTATTAATATTACTAATCCGAATATCAGGTTTATAACGCAGTCTAAAATGCGAAGGCTTACTCCAACGCTGAATAAGATAAAAAACCTGAATTTTGTCTCGACTCATCAACTTAGTGCAAGCCGTGACATTCGTTTTCAATACCGTTATCCCTGCCATGATTGCTCGGTATCTCCCATTACCGTAACCAAGCATCTGAACGTGTTGAGAATTAGCGGAAACGCCCGGCAGCAGATGCACCAATCGCAGAATCTTCAGACAGGTAACTCTTCTGCGCCTTTAATTCTGCATTTTAAATGAGAGGCTAAAAAGTGAAGGCCATGTATAGCAATAAATTTCGATCTGTTCGAGGGACATTACTCAGAAGACTGCAGGTAGCTTTGATCCTGCTAGCCATGTTGGCCGGAACAAGTTTTGCCCAACAGAAAAGAAGTAGTGCGCCCGACAGTACTAATCATCTCAGTCTTCGGGTACTCGTACGGGCTTATGGAGATTCTGTCGTAATCCGCTGGGCACCCACCAGTGCAGCACTGTGGGGAAAGTATAACGCATCGGGCTATGTGATTCACCGAACGGATTATGCGAATCCGGCGCATCCGGTAACCACCTTGCTAACTCCAACGGCTTTTAAGCCTATGACACTGAAGCAAATGAAAGCCCACCTGAACAAAAACAACAAATATGCCGCTATTGCCGCCCAGGCCATGTATGGTAATGATTTCAGAATGACCCGGAAGGCACCCACATCGTTTGCAGGAAAAATAAAACAAGGGCACAATGCTTTGAGCTTTCGTTTCACTTTTGCCATGCAGGCTGCAGATTTTTCGGCACCGGTAGCTAACGCGCTTGGCCTGCGTTGGGTGGATAAGGATGTGAGAAAAGGTGGCCGCTATCTCTACACCGTAACTTCTCCCGCAGGTAAGGACACCGTCGGTATTTGGGTAGTGAACGAAGAAACACCTCGCCCGGTCCCACAAGGATTGAAAGCCTTTGGTTTTGACAAATCCGTGGAACTGCATTGGAATCGGCGTCAGATGGGTAACTTTGATGCCTATGATATCGAACGCAGCGACAATGGGGGAAAAACCTATCATGTGGTAAATAAACTTCCCTTCTATTCATCCTATTCTCCACCGCCACCCAGTCAAAAGATAGACACGCTCGTACATAACGTAGCCTCCTTATTGCGCGACCACCAGGTTTACACCGACAGTATTCCACAAGATTATAAAACGTATTACTACCGCATTTGCGGATACACCCCCTTTGGAGACAGAAGTCCCTATTCAAAGCCAGTGAAGGTACACGGCATAGATCTGACTCCGCCGATACCACCAGTAATTGATACGGTAAAAAGTGTAAAAAATCATGCTCATACGCTACAAATTACCTGGAGTCAGAAGAAGAAAAGTCCTGATCTGGCAGGATATTATGTGGACCGGAGCAACAGCTTAAAAGGTACCTTCCTGCCGTTAACTAAAAACTTGCTGGACAAAAACACGCGAATTTTTAACGACACTACTGCCGTACCACATGCTCCCAATTTTTATGTGATTGTGGCTGTGGATTCCGCCAAAAACGTATCCTCCTCCTCCCCGCAAGTGGCTTTCCTCACAGATAGCATACCCCCTGCGCCTCCCACCGGCCTGACAGGTAAGATAGATTCGAATGGAGTAGTACACCTGCACTGGAATAAAAATACAGAGCCAGATTTGAGAGGTTATCAAGTGTATTATTCCTTTAACCCCCACTTTCATTATTTCAGGGTAACCCATACTGCAATTACGGCCAATAGCTTCGCCGATACTATCGCCATGCACACGCTTAACCGAAGAATCTACTATAAGGTGGCGGCTCTGGATAAAAACTATAACCAATCGGCCTTTTCTAAGGTGGCCACGCTTAAAAAACCTATCGTCGTCCCGCCTTCTGTACCGGCAATCGGGCAGGTATATGCCGATTCTGCGGGGGCTCACATTCAGTTGATCGAAAGCCGGAGCGAAGGGGCTATGGGCTATGAAATTTATCGGGAAAAGAAAGGCGGCCCCTGGAAGCCGGTAGCCCGTTTAAACCAGGATTGGCAGGTAACCAATCTACCCTTTACCGACAGTACAATCGTACCAAACACCGATTACTATTATGCCGCCGAAACCATCGACAGTACGGGTATTCATTCCAAACGATCTTTCACGGTGCATGTACGTCATCATACGGTTTCAACACTGCCTGCATTAAATACCCTGCAGGCTCAGTTTAGCAAAAAACAAAAAGCCGTAAAGTTAAGCTGGAAGTACCAGGGAAAAGGTCATTATTTCTTCATCATTTACCGAAGTATCCCCGACCATCCGATGGCTCCCTGGCATTCATATGATAAGGGAACACAAACCTGTGTAGACTACCCGTCAGGCAAGGGAACCTATAAATATGC
>DATFNI010000417.1:0-3318 GCA_035266485.1 Balneolales bacterium | reverse complement strand
GAAAGGAATGGATGCATTCAAACCGGATCAGTTGCCTGATAATGTGCCGCTTTTGTACTATGCCTATCATATTATGGTGGGTTTGGGCACCCTGTTCATTACGCTTCTGTTAATAGCCGTCTACATGCTCTGGCGGGGATCCCTGTTCCGAAGCCGTTGGATGCTATGGCTGTTAATCATCGCAGTGCCGTTTCCATATCTTGCCAACACAGCCGGCTGGATGACTGCCGAGCTTGGCCGGCAACCCTGGTTGGTTCACGGTTTGCTGCGAACTGTCGCCGGCACCTCCCCGACGGTATCAGCCGGTAATACATTATTTACGCTCATCGGATTCATGGGAATGTATTTCCTCATAGGTGTTCTGTTCCTCGTACTGGTCGGGGCAATCATCCGTAAAGGACCACAACCTGAAACCACAAACGCCGGATGACTATGGAAACTCTTTGGATGATTCTAGTTTCATTTATGATAACCATGTTCGTTGTACTGGATGGTTTCGATCTTGGAGCCGCAATGGCTTACTGGTTTTTCGCGAAAGACGAACATGAACGACAACTCATCAAAAACAGCATCGGTCCTTTTTGGGATGGGAACGAGGTGTGGCTGCTGGCAGGTGGTGGAACTCTCTTTTTCTCATTTCCGCTGGTATACTCGAGTTCTTTCAGTGGTTTTTACCTGCCTCTGATCATTCTTCTTTGGCTGCTTATGCTCCGTGGTATCAGCCTTGAGCTTCGAAATCATGTAGAACACGTTATCTGGAGGAGATTTTTGGATTTCTGGTTTGGTATCTCGGCACTCCTGATCGCACTCTTTCTGGGTGCTGCCCTGGGTAATGTTGTGCGTGGTGTGAATCTCGGAGGTGTCGTTAACGGTGTTGCGCAATACGATCCGGCCTATTTCTTTACTCCGTTGTGGAGTAATTTTTCACCATTCGGTGATGTAGGGGTCCTTGACTGGTTCACGGTAACGATGGGATTGACGGCAGTGATCGTCATCTTCTTCCATGGATCAGCCTGGATTATCAAAAAAACGGAAAGTCCTCTAAACGACAGACTGAGAAGCTTTGGATCAAAGTGGTCGTGGCTGATTCCTATCCTGGTGGTGATTACCTCCTGGATGATGTTCTTTGTCCGACCCGTTTTCTTTGCCAATTACTATCATCATATCTACTGGTATATTTTCCCGATTATTGGCATCGGAGCCAGCTTTATGCTGCCGAATGCCTTTAAGAGAGGAACGGATGGGACGCCGTTTATCTATACATCAGCCTTTATATTCTTCATGCTTATCTCGACCCTAATTGGGATGTATCCGGATATGCTGCCCTCAACAAATAAGGTGAATCCGCCACTCGATATTTATAACAGCGCAGCCGGCCATTATGGACTCGTAGTCGGTTTGGTGTGGTGGATCATTGCTATTATCCTGGTAGCTATCTACTTCACTTACATCCACAGAATATTCAGAGGCAAAATGACCGAGGATACGGTTCATTATTGATTGCAGGTCTTAAAATATGCGGTTTTTCAGCAGCTTCCGGCTATGATAATTGAGTTAGTGAACCTGTAAGGCTAAGTTCTGTGCTGATGTGATTTCTCACCTTTAAAAATGCATTTATTCTGAACTTTTCAGGTGAATGTGGAATAAATTCACAAAATCCGGAACTATTCCCCTGATTCCCAGCTTAGTAGTATTCGATTATATAAGCATTACAGGTTCTACTGTCTGAACTTATTGTAACAGAGTGCAACCCGACACCGGTTTTAGGTGTCTGACCAATTTCTGAATATCTCATTGTGAACCCGACTGAAGGATGGCCTTATTTCAGCATCCTGTGGCTTTACTACTGGCCGAAGCAGCGTCCCCCGGCAGCAAGTCCATCTATCATCTATTCGATTATTTTCTGATTGCGGCAACTGTTGTCTTTTCCATTGTCACTTTTTTGGTTCTGTACATCAGTTATCGTTACCGCGGTAAATCTGAGGATCCCGATCCGAAACAAGTTTTCGGAAACAAAAAAATTGAGATCTCCCTGACGTTAATCACCTTTGCCGTCGTCGGTTTCTACTTCTACCTGACTATTTCAACGATGATTAGTATTCAACATCCGGCCGGTAACCAGAAACCTGATGTTGTGATAACCGGCCATCAATGGTGGTGGGAAGTCGAGTATCCCAAAGCAGGGGTTACTGCAGCTAATGAAGTTCACCTGCCGGTCGGCAAGAAACTGCTCATCGATCTTAAGTCTGCCGATGTGATCCACGACTGGTGGGTGCCTGCCCTGGGTCGAAAAATGGATATGATTCCCGGGCGGACCAACCACTTGTGGCTTACCATCGATAAAAAAGGGACGTTCGTCGGGGCTTGCAGCGAATATTGCGGAGCCGAACACGCCTGGATGCGAATCCATGTAATTGCGCAGTCACCGGCAGCTTTTAAGAAGTGGGAGAAAGAACAAGAGAAGCCGGCAGACTCTCCCCAGAGCTACATGGCCGTGAAGGGCGATTCACTATTCATGAAGTCTACGTGTGTGAATTGCCATTCGATAAAAGGAACGCCTGCAAATGGGGACGTCGGGCCCGACCTGACACATCTGGGCAGCAGGAGGACCATCCTCGCCGGAATGCTGAAAAACAATCCCGAAAATCTTACGAGATGGCTCGACAATCCACAGAATGTTAAAAAAGGCGCTAATATGCCAAACTTCATGCTATCAAACATCCAGGTCAAAGAGTTGGTCACTTACCTGGAGGGCCTTAAATGAACCAGGATACGATCATTGCAGAGCCACAGACCTCGTTGCCCTCAATCAAGACCGGGGAAGGTGTCTTGCAATGGCTTGGGTCGGTAGACCACAAACAGATTGGCATCATGTATCTGTGGCTGGCTCTGTTGTTTTTCATCGTCGGCGGTATTGAGGCTTTGCTGATTCGTATCCAACTGGCCATCCCACAAAACACCTTTCTTGATCCCCACGCGTACGACCAGCTCTTTACTATGCATGGGACAACGATGATTTTCCTGGTGCTGATGCCGGCGCTGGTTGGTTTAGCAACCTACTTTCTGCCTTTGATGATTGGAGCCAATGAAATGGCATTTCCCCGGCTGAATGCATTCAGTCTTTGGGTTACATTATTTGGAGGCCTTCTGCTTTACTACAGCTTTTTTTCAGGAGGTGCACCCGAGGCGGGCTGGTTCAGTTATACACCGCTGAGCGAGGTCAATTTTTCGCCCACAACGGGATCGGACTACTACGCGCTGGCCCTTCTCATAACCGGGATCGGAAGCGTGTCGGCAGGTCTCAATATGATCGTGACT
>DATFNI010000416.1:0-2612 GCA_035266485.1 Balneolales bacterium | reverse complement strand
AACTCAATTTGATTTTCCCCCTCCAGTAATTTATCCCGGAAAAGCTTGTCTATATTTTTCTCAGACTTACTATTCATTGAACCTTATACAAAGATTTATCAGATTGATTATCATTCTCTGAAAAAGAAGGAAACCAAACCATCACATCATACATTCTTTTCCTTTTCATTGACGATTCTGGCTTCCTTCAGAATCATTCCCTGTAATTTTTGCCTCGCCTTATGCAGGTCGGACTTGGATGTTCCAATACTGATATTCAGCATTTCTGCGATTTCTTTATGGGTAAAACCATCTATCACGTACAGGTTGAAAACAGTACGATATCCGGGGGGCAGCCGTTGTATAAAGGCCAGCAAATCCTGATAGGCCAGCTTCCCCATAATTGCGGCCCCGTCAGAGATATTACCGGACTGATCGAGTTCCTCAAATTGATTTGTTTTGTACTTCGAGCGATAGTAATCAATGGCTGTATTCGTCATGATTCTGCCAATCCAGGGCTTAAACGGTCTGCGGGAATCATATTTGGCGATATTCGTCAGGACTTTGAAAAAACCTTCGTTCATAATCTCCACGGCTTCAAACCTGTTGCCGGCAAAACGCAGGCAAATAGCCATAGCAAATCCATAAAACGCTTCATATAGCGCTTTTTGGCTCGCTCGCTCCTGTCTGACGCAACCTTCAATAAGACGCCGCAAAGATTCTTCAGTCATGTGGGGAAGCAGTGTTAACTATACTAAAATCAAATCATACTGGTCATCACAAATATGCTAAAAAGATTTGAATTTGTATTGTTTCATGGTTTTACGGCCGCCCATGAAGTGCAATGGCCCTGAGGATTGATCGGACCGGGTACAATACTGCAGGTTCCACAAGAATTTCCCATTACCGGCGGGGTAAAATGTTGACAATTATTACATCGTTTGTCCGGATAAGGAGATTTGCCGGTGTATTGTAATGAAGTACGTGTATTCTTCTGCGCGTCCGTTAACCCGCTTAAATCGGTGCAGGGATCTGACGAACTACTATGATTCGGCCCCGTACTGCATGCCGATATGAGTGAGCCGCCTCCCAATCCGACAGCTCCTGCTACAGATATACGCTTCAGAAAATCTTTTCTGGAAATGTTCTCACCCATTATTGCCCTGACGTTTTAAAAAGTTCAGATTTATTCCACAGATCCCTGATCATCATCTGACCAGAATGCTTTTAATCAACCGTGAGATAACTGCGATTCCATCGGTGACTATACCCGTCTTTTTAATACTAACTTATTGATATTGCATATTTAACACTCAGATTTGTCCGGAACTATTCATGAGTTTTCGAGATTTTGCTATTACCGGTTTATTGATTGTTTCTGATTAGTTTGACCTTTTTTATAGGAGGGTTTTACACGGCCTCCTTATAAGTAATACGGAAGCGAACCAGGTAATGGTTGTCTTTGAGAACAAAAGTGTCACGAAGCCTTCATAAGGAGAATTGGCATGAAGATCATAATACCGGGAGATGCTGCCGGCAGCCCGATAATTGATAAGATCAGCAATGCTAATCCAAAATATGGCGTCCGGATGCCGAATGGGAGGAGTCCTCTCGGTCAGGCGGAGATCGATACCATCAAAGCACGAATCAATCGTGGTGCCAAAGAGAATGGTTGACAGTTAGCATTAAAAAGTAGCAGGCAGACAATTAACACACTATTTCTTCGTCATTTCGATGATAAAGAAACGGCCATTTTTGATTAAGGATTGATCGTCGAAAATCATGTTTTCTAACCTGTAAACGCCTTTCTTTAACCAATAAGGATAATGTGGATTCTCATAAAACGGGTAAAAACGCCCCCGGGCCGATACTCCTGTTAATGAAAAACCATTCTCGAAATAGTTTTTATACAAAAAGGCAGGAGTCATCAAAGAATGGGAGACGCTCACCTTCCCAATTTTAACTATCCTGGTTGTTAATTCTGGTTCCTTATCGGTTTTATCCGGGGACTTTACGTGATTCAATCCATGTAATATTACTTTCCCTTCCGGAGTGAGAAGGGAATACACGGCCTCCGCCAGAGATTTTACGTCATCCACAGTATTAACAACAGCAAAACCGGAAATCACACCATCAACTGACGGCAAAGCCAGTTTTGAAAGAGCATTAATATCCGCTTCAACGAGCGTTATCATTCCTGAGGATTCATCCCGTGATATCTTATTCCTCAATTGATCCAGCATGTTTGACGAGATATCAAGTGCCGTTATTTTACAACCCATTCGGGCGAGAAAAATGCTATCCGTTCCCGTGCCGCAACCAAGATCCAATATGTGCTGACCAGGGTAAAAAGCTGACTGATACAACTTCCATAATTCGAGCCTGTACATTTCAGATGCAACCATTAATGAATCGTACCGGCTGGCTATCTGATTATAAGCGTTTTTCACGTCCTGGGTTCGCTTACTCATCATAACTGGAATGTTGTTCTTTTCTGATTAGGTCCTCAGAATCCACTTGTTTCCGGTCGCTGGTAATGAATGAGTCGCTGCATTACTCTGAGTTCCATAGGGTAACTGTAATAATTAAGATGATACCGGAGCCCGCCCGTCAGTTGAAGAATTTTCTTTATC
>DATFNI010000415.1:0-3058 GCA_035266485.1 Balneolales bacterium | reverse complement strand
TGTTTCCGTTGATAGATGCGGATGATGAACGCCAGCATCAGGGCGTTTACAGCCACGCCAATAACAATCGCTGTGAGGACGAGTGCCTGGGGTACCGGATCAACCACCTGTTGCACGGCGTTGGTGACAGCCGAATCCAGGATGGGAGCAGTACGTCCTTTCAAATAGCCGATGGCAATCATGCCGAGTTGCAGGCCCGTTTCAGAAATAGCAATGCTGATGACCATCCGGATCATGTTTTTTCGGGTAATCAGACCCCAGAAGCCGATGATCATCAAAAGCATCCCGAGAATTAGTACAATTATCATGCTTCTTGTCCTTTGAGATTTTCAAGAATTCCTGCCAGCTCAATACCTACCTTCAGACCAATCAATGTGTAGATGATGGGAATAGCACCGGCACTCAGCAACTTGCCGAAATCACCCAACGGCAGGATGCGGTTGTCGAGAAAGCCCCCGGCAAAGTAAATTCCCAGCAATCCGACCAGCACATACCCGAATCCGGAGAATGATTCGATTGTGTTAAGAAAACCGTGTTTTAGTTTGTATTTCGGGAATGCCAGGAAAAGCAACAATACGGCGGAGGCGATGACAGCCCCACCCTGAAATCCTCCACCAGGGGACAAATGTCCGTTTAAAAAGATATAAGCGCCAAACATGACGATAACAGGTGTCAGCAATTTCGCACCCGTATGTATAAACTCACTGGCTTGACGGCGTTCTTTTCTGTTGGGGGTTGTGATGTTCCTCCGCCGCATTAGTAACGCGACACCGCTTGCTGCAAGAAATAAGACGGTAACCTCGCCAAGGGTATCCAATCCCCGATAGGTGACCACTATGGCCGTGACGATGTTCATGGCTCCGAGTTCATTGGCTTCGCGCGATACGTATTCTTTCGAGACACCCTGCAGTTGGGAATCGGGTTGCCAATGAGTGACCGCCTGGTAAAAGATATAGCCGAAAAAGAGGACCAGGGTAAGAGCAATAAGACGTTTAATCATGTTTTGCCTCGTGTTTGACTGTTTTTTGGACAGCATACAGGAAAATGACGGTGGACAATCCGGCCCCGATAGCGGCTTCTGTCATCGCGACGTCGGGTGCTGCCAAAAGCAAATACATGACACTGGCAAAAAGACTGACCAGCCCGGCGGCTACTACGGCAGAAGTCAGATCTTTCAGATAAAGAGCGGCAATGGCGCCAACGAGCATAGCCACTCCGAGGAGGATGATCAGAATCAATGTCATACCAGTTCCTCCTCCATGATCTGTTGGGTTTCTTCATCCGGATTCTCGTGCTCATCCATTTGCAGTTCATCATGTACCGTCTTCTTTGTCAATGGTATGCCTGCAAAGTGGGCGGCGCGAGCCAGTGCATGCGAAGAGAGTGGGTTGGTGATGGCGATAAAAAGGATCAGCAAGATCATTTGCGACAGCCATGTAGGATGATACAGCCCGATGCCTAACAACATGAGGATGCTTCCGAGTGTCGTAGCCTTCGTCCCTGCCTGCATCCGGTTATAAAGATCCGGCATACGCAGCACGCCTAAAGCGCCGAGGAATAAGAACACCGAGCCGATGAGTGCTGTGATGGAGCCAATTAGCGGAAGAATATTCATGACAGGCCTCCTTCGAGGTAGCGGGCAATGGCCAGTACCCCGACGAAACTGAGGATGCCGTATACCATGGCCACATCCAGGTAGATGACACGATTGCTGATCAGGCTGATCAGCACGATCAGGGATATGCCGATGACCGTCAGTGTGTCGAGCGCAACAGTACGGTCGGCGGCACTGGGACCGACAACAAAACGGATTCCGGAAATGATGATGCCGATAAGGGCGATAATCCCTGCGATATTTATAATGATATTAGCCAAAGATGACCTCCAGATATTTTTCGAAACCGGCGACGATCTCCTGCGAAGCTTCCTCCACATCAAGCGTGGTTATATCAATCCAGTGGATGTAGTAGTAATCATCCTGCACATCCACGGATAAAGTCCCGGGGGTGAGGGTGATGGAGTTGGCCAGGATCATGCGGCCGGCTTTCGATTGTAAATGGGTTTTTACTTTAACGATGCCGGGATTCAGAGGGATTTCCTTCCGAACAACCCGCTTTGCCACATCCATGGTGGATTTAACGATGGCAATGAACATGTAGCCGATATAGGCTATCGAATAGGCGATCTTTTTCAGCGTGATGATGGGCATTTTCTCTGAACTGACAAATAAAACCGACGATACAATGGCCGCGAGTGCAATGATGGCCAGGTTACCGGGATTGAGCGAATGGGTCCAAAAGATATATAACCCAACGAGAAGTGCTGAAACAATTAGTATATTAGTCAGACGTGCTAACCGATTCATATTATTAGTTATGGTGTAAATTTCTTACGGTGTAAGTTATCTACCATATAACTAATTGACTATGTAAAATAAAACCAAAGCCACGCAGATCTTGTCATGAGAGTGGAAACTTTGCCATTATCCGATCTTATGTAAGTCGTGGCTGCCAGCCCGACAGTGGGAAGGTTTGCACGAGGAAACGTCGTATAACAGTTGCTACATTTTATCTGAATAGTCTGTTTCTCCCGGAACCCCAATAGATTATCGTAGCGATTTTGCAGATCCTGTCAGGAAGACCAAGGCTTTTTTTCAGAACAAAGTGGGTCCAAGCTGGCAACAACGTTCACAAATGCCTGTCGCACTGCATTATGTTTGCCACGATTCAGATATCGGAGCTGTCACAATAAGTATTGATCATGTGTTGATCTTCCTCGCTACGAGGCTCAGCTCTCAATCTCAAAAACGTTGGGAAGCAGAGCTTCCACGCCTGCATTCCCAGGCAGAACCTGGGGACGAGGGCCAAGAGTTGTTTTATTTTTCCACAAATTCACCGTTCTTCAACGACCAATCGAGTCCGAAGAAACCGGCTGTTTTTACACCTCTATCGCCAAAACCGGCTCCTTCTTCGTTTTTCCCCTCTTCTTTACGGCCGAAGAAAGTACTCGCATCAAATACCGTTACATCCGGCAGAGAGAACCAGGGCTGCAAATAGGG
>DATFNI010000414.1:0-5069 GCA_035266485.1 Balneolales bacterium | reverse complement strand
TGGGTGATGAAGCAACCAGTCCGGGGCAATCTGTACCCGCCGTGGCGGGCCAACTGGCCTCAAATCTCCCGCCGGCTCAGGCCGACTCCTTGCGGAAAGTCGTTTGGCAGCAGTTTCAAACGCAAAATGGAGGATTCGCTGGAACAAAACTACCGGCCTTCCGGTCTCGCTTTGGTTGGGTGAAACTAATAAAGCCTACCCCGGAAGCGCCGAGCAGTCCGCCCGTGCTTTTCTGGCCGATTATCAGACCCTATTCGGTTTTGCCAGCCTGAATCAGTTGAAGTATGTCCGGACCCAAACCAACAAGGGTGTTAGTCACGTAACGTTTAATCAAACCGTAGATGGAGTTCCGGTTTATGACGCCGAATTTAAGGTCCATATCCGGCAGGATGGCCATATAGTTATGGCCAACGGCTATTACTACCCGAACATTCAGCTCTCCACCACGCCGGGCGTATCGGCATCGAGTGCCGGGAAGACTGCCCAGACCGACCTTCGTGCTGCTGCCAAAATCACCGTTCCGGTGACTTCTTCTAAACTGGTGATCTACCGGGACCAAAAAGGCCAGTTTCACCTGGCCTGGAAACTGGTTCTATTTTCGGAACAGCCTATGGCAGACTGGCTCTATTTTGTGGATGCTCAGTCGGGACAGGTTATCGACAAATTAAGCCAGTTAACCGATATAACCGGTGATGGAAATGTTTACCCCACTTACCCCGGTCTTTCATCGGTCACCGACGCACCCTTGTACCGTTTAGACGGGAATGGGTATCTGCGGGGAACTTGGGCCTATATCGTAAATGATGCTACATCCGAAGCGTATTCGTCCGGCAACTCGTTCCGGTACAGCTCAACCAACACTCATTTTGATGAGGCCAATCTTTACAAACATATTGACGAGTTCCGGGAGAACTATATTGAAAATATAGCTTTAGGCAGTTACCCACCATACGTATTTACCCAGATGAGAGCTCATGCCCATACCCCGGTTCAGGATTTGAATGGCGATGGCATTTTAGATCCGAATTCCTGGTTTAGCCACAGTACTCAACAGCTTTACTTTAATGATGCCTACCCGCCAGATGGTACAAATGACTTTGCCAAAGAAGATAAGATCATCTACCATGAATACAGCCATGCCGCGATTTATTACATTAACAGCGGTATTGAGTCCACAAATAATGAGGAGGGCGGTATCAGTGAAGGGGTTCCCGATTATTTTGCCGGCGCCTATACGGGCCGGACTAAGATCCTGGATTACGTTTTATCTTTATACCCCTCAGATCAGCGGGATATGGCCAATCCATACTATACTAGTTATTCTTCTTTACCCCGGGATCAGAATGGAAATGTTAATGTAGATCCCCATGAAAGTGGAGAATTCTTCTCGTCCATCTTATGGAGTTTGCGCAACACGATAACTCCCTTTAACGCTGATCACACAGTCTTTGATGCATTCTACTGGACACCCAACAACCCCACATTCCTGGATTTCCGTGATGCGATGATGACCTCGGATTATAATGGGCCTTTCGGCGGAGCTGATGATAATGCTATCCAGGATGCCTTTTATTTCAAAGGGATAGGCACGTATTCTCTTAAGGCTAACAACATCACAGGGTCAGGCTTTGTGCGCGATGGGTCATCATATACATGGTACGGAAGCGCTTCGGGCGGCAAGTCTCCCTATTCAATTACCTGGTACAAACGGGCTACTTCCGGTGATCCGTGGCTAGGTGTAGGATCCGGCACCTCGTACTCTGAAACCATCAGTTCCAGGAATTCTTTCCAGTTGCGTACCTGTGTTACGGATAATAATAATATGACAGCCTGTTCTAATACGTTTCAGGTTACGGTACATTAAATATCCAGCACTTCTTACTATTATTAGGAATTTTTTGTATACGTTTGAATAAGGATGCTGCCGATCTGTTGGACAGTGTCCTTGTTCATCCCAACTCTTCTCCCAAATATTTGTTACTTTGCTCTGCGACCAGTGCAAGTTTTCCCATTTGTAATTTTCAGTGAAAGGCATTCTCATGAAAACCAGGAAAGAGCCTTGGATGAGGCCATCTTCCCTTATCCTTCTTTTGTGGATAATCACCCTTTCCCTGTTCGCCGCGTGCAACAGTAATCCCGCGGCCAATTCCGGTAATAATGACGGTAACGGTGGTTCTAATTCCAATGCCAATAATAGACCCACGGGACAGTCGGCGCACGATTTCCTTGCGGCAAATCCCTATTCAAAACTGCTCATCGAAATTCAATATGCCAAAATACGAACCAACCCAGGAAGCCATAGACAGCCTGACTTCATTCCTGGACCGCCGGCTGCACAAACCCGACGGGATTCAGGTTATAAAAGAGTCTATTGCCGATCCCGGGATGAGTCCGTACACCATTGATGAGGTTGACAGCCTGGAACAAAAGAACCGGACCCAATTCAACTCGGGAAGCACCATAGCCGCATACATGCTGTTTTTAGATGGCTCATCCACCGAAGACACACAAAGCAGCCAGATACTGGGTGAAGCCTATCTGAATACTTCCATGGTGTTCTATGAAAAATCCATTATGAGTAATTCCGGCGGTTTCGGTCAGCCCTCGAGAGCTATCCTGGAAGCCACGGTTATGCGCCACGAGTTTGGGCATAACCTCGGTCTCGTAAACCTGGGCACTCCAATGGTAGTCAATCACGAGGACAGCAGCCATCCGCACCACTGCACAACCAAGAGCTGCCTGATGTACTGGAGCGTTAACACAAGCAACGTGGTTGGAAACCTAATGGGTGGCACTATTCCACAACTCGATAAGTACTGTCTCGATGATTTGAAAGCCAACGGTGGGAAGTGATTATAATTTTGAATGTTGAATGTTGAATTTTGAATTGAACTGCAATGTCTTTTTTATAGAACACGGACGAAACGGATGACGCGGATTCTCACGGACAATTTTGGGTAAGCAATTAACAAATAGTATTCAAGCTTCCATCATTACTGACCCTGATTGGGAATCTTAGAAACGGCTATGCTGCAATCCGTTCCCACAATGCGCCGGGATAATTGCCTAAGAATGAGAAAAAGCTGAGTGCTGAAAGCTGACACTTAACCTTAACACCTTCACACCTTAACACTTTCACACTTCTCCCTACCTGCTTGAACGATACTTAAGCAGATTCTCTGCACCGACGGCCTCTTCCGCCTGGTGCAGGGCGTAGGCACTGTTGAAGAGCACGATGGGATTGCCCTCCATATCACGGGTCACCTCCGTGGAATAGCTGGTTTGCAGTTTCTTGACGACTTCCGGTTTATCCGGCAGCCAGCGCGCCGTAAAATACGGAACGGTACTTAACTGGATGTCTACCTTGTACTCGATCTTCATGCGATGCTGAATGACCTCGAACTGGAGCTGTCCTACCGTACCCAACAGCAGTTCGTTACCGACACCGTTCGGCACTTCAAACACGTGCACGACTCCTTCTTCGGATAACTGCTGTAGTCCTTCCCGCAACTGCTTGCGTTTAAAGGGATCGTTGGACCGGGCCTTCATGAAGTGTTCCGGGGTAAAGAGGGGAATCACATCATACTTAATCGGGGTTTTATCATAAAGCGTCTGGCCGATCTGGAAAAAGTCCGGGTTGAACAGGGCCACGATATCCCCGGGATAAGCCTCTTCGAGGATGCTTCGCTCATCGCCCATAAGACTATGCGGTGTGGTCATGCGTACTTTTTTCCCGGTTCCCTCATGGGTGACCTCTATGCCGCGCTTAAACCTGCCGGAAGCCACGCGAACAAAGGCTGTACAGTCGCGATGATCCGGATTCATATTGGCCTGCAGCTTGAAGATAAACCCGGAAAAGTCGCCGTTGATATCGTTGACAGTGTCGTCATCCCGCTTATATGGCTGAGGAGAGGGCGCCAGGCCATGATAATAATTCAGAAAAATGTCGAGACCGAAGTTGTTGAGGGCCGAACCAAAGAAAACAGGGGTGACCTTGCCGACGGCAAAAGCATCACGGTCCATGTTTTCGAACTCGTCTTCCACGAGCATGATCTCTTCCATAAACTGCTCTTGCGCTCCCGCAGAGAGTCTGGATTTCTCGAGTCCTTCCTCCAGATCGTACTCCTCGCTTTCCGCGATGTAGGCGCCGTGGTGTGATTTCGTGTACAGGTGCATCTTCTTCGAAATCAGATCATAAATACCCTGAAAATCGGGTCCGATGCCCACCGGCCACGAGGCGGGAACCGGACGAATACCGAGTTTATTCTCTATGTTGTCCATCACATCCAGGCCATCCATACCGGGACGGTCGCATTTATTCACGAATGTGATAACCGGGGTCTGGCGCAGCTTGCACACTTCAAACAGTTTTTCGGTCTGCTCCTCAACACCCTTGGCAACATCGATCACCATCAGTGCCGAATCGGCGGCCATCAGGGTCCGGTAAGTGTCTTCTGAGAAGTCCTTGTGCCCCGGGGTATCCAGCAGGTTGTACTTGATGCCGTCCTTCTCGAAGCGCAGTACGGACGATGTTACCGAAATTCCACGCTCCTGCTCGATGGCCAGCCAGTCGGAAACGGCATAGCGCGCCGCCTTCCGCTGTTTGATGGAACCGGCCTCCCGGATGGCACCGCCATAAAGCAGTAATTTCTCGGTAAGCGTGGTCTTGCCTGCATCCGGGTGGGAGATAATGGCAAACGTCCGGCGCTGCTGTGCCTCCGCCCGGATGTCCGTGATTTCAGGTGTAATTTCCCTGGTTTCTGATGACATGAGTTGAATTCGTTCTATTCGCGAAAAGCTTTAAATATACGAATTTTTCACCTCACAGTCATGGAATCCAGGCAACGAACTGATAGATTTACCGATACGTTACAATGTGCTTTGTTGGCATAACAGGTGGCTTTTCATGTCAGCCTGTCTCAGGACGGGTCCTGTGTTTTGACACTGGCAAAAAGCTCCTTTTCGATCTCTTCCAGCGAGCGGTCCTTGGTTTCGGGTAATGGAAATATGGCGACCAACAAATAGAGGAAAACGAAGAACGCCAACATAAAGAACGTCCCACTGTAGCC
>DATFNI010000413.1:0-4685 GCA_035266485.1 Balneolales bacterium | reverse complement strand
ACGGTAGCAGCCACACAGACACTGACTGACAAGCAGTTTCAGATGCTTCGCGATGCGGCCATCAAGATGATGCGCTCCATCGGTACCTTTGCCGGAGGATGTAACGTGCAGTTTGCCGTAGAACCCGGTTCTGACAACTTTGTGGCCATCGAGATTAACCCGCGTGTAAGCCGCTCCTCTGCCCTGGCTTCCAAAGCTACCGGTTATCCGATCGCTAAGGTCGCTACCAAGCTTGCTGTCGGTTATTCGCTTGATGAGCTCAAAAACCAGATCACAGGCAACACGTCGGCCTGTTTCGAGCCATCCATCGACTATGTTGTGGTGAAGATACCGCGTTTCAACTTCGACAAGTTCCCCGGTGTCGACGAGGAACTCACAACCCAAATGAAAGCTGTCGGCGAGGTGATGTCGATCGGGCGTACCTTCCCCGAGGCTTTAAACAAAGCATGGCAATCGCTCGAAGTCGGTCGTTCCGGACTCGGAGCCGACGGATACGATGATCCCGACAGGAAGACGATCCGGGAACGATTACTCAAGCCTTATTGGGACCGCAGCCTGCAAATCCGCAATGCGTTCAAGCTCGGCACATCCATTGAAGAGGTGGCGGATATCACCAAAATCGATCCCTGGTTTCTCCAGCAGATACGATATATGGTCTCCCTGGAAAACCGAACAGAAGGACAATCCCTGGAAGCCATTACCCATGATGAGCTTTACGAGCTGAAACAGGCCGGCTTCTCGGATTACCAGATTGCCTGGATGTTGAGTCAGAGCGATGGTCGCGTCACTGAAGAACAGGTGCGCCGCAAACGTAAGAAAATGGGACTCATCCCCGTTTTTAAGCTCGTTGATACCTGCGCGGCCGAGTTCCCTGCGGAGACTCCCTATTATTACTCGAGTTATGAAGGAGAGAGTGAAAGTGATACGACCGACAGACCCAAGGTCCTGATCCTGGGCAGCGGCCCGAATCGCATTGGTCAGGGAATTGAGTTCGACTATTCGTGTGTCCACGCCGTGATGGGAGTCAAGGAGATGGGTTATGAAGCCATCATGGTGAACTGTAACCCCGAAACCGTTTCAACAGACTTCGATATCGCCGACAAACTCTACTTCGAACCCGTCTTCTGGGAGAGGGTGCTCGACATCGTTGAGCATGAAAAACCGGAAGGGGTGATTTTACAGGTCGGCGGACAAACGGCACTGAAACTGGCCCGCCAGTTCGAGGAAAATGGAATTAAGATCTTCGGGACTTCCTTCGAAATGATGGACCTGGCCGAAGACCGGGGCAAGTTTTCCACACTCCTTCAAAAGGCAGATATCCCGTTCCCTGAATACGGCACAGCTTTCACGGTAGAAGAAGCCATCAATATCGCTAACAGGATCGGGTACCCTGTGCTTATCCGGCCGAGTTACGTGCTTGGCGGACAGGGCATGCGCATCGCCATCAAGGAAGATGAGATGATGCGGTACGTCGATGCCATCCTCAAGACTCATCCCGAAAATGAGTTCCTGATCGACCGTTTCCTTGAAAACGCCATCGAGGTGGATGTCGACTCGGTGTTCGATGGTGAACAGTTGCATATTGCCGGCATCATGCAGCATATTGAGCCGGCAGGCGTTCACTCCGGCGATTCATCCGCGGTACTTCCTACTTACACGTTAAGCGATTCGGTGCTTGAAACGATCAAGGATTACCAACTTCGCATCGCCAAGGCTCTGCATGTTGTCGGCTTCATAAATGTGCAGTATGCCGTGCAGAGAGAAAAGGTGTTCGTTCTGGAAGCCAATCCGAGAGCCACACGCACTATCCCCTTCCTGGCAAAGGCACACAACCGTCCCGAGGCAGAGTTTGGAGTTAAAGTCATGCTCGGGGCCAAAGTTTCTGAGTTTGATCTGACATCGCACCTGAAAGGCTTTGCCATTAAGGAACCGGTCTTCCCCTTCGACAAATTCCCCGAAGTGAAGAAGGAACTGGGACCTGAAATGAAGTCCACCGGCGAGACCATCTACTTCCTGGATGATTTCAACGACGAACACTTCAAAAAACCGTACGAGTTCAAGAATCTGTACCTCAGCAAGTAGTACAGTTCGTCATCGGTAACCCTGACAGGGTCCCGACCCTGTCAGGGTTATTATTATCGGTGCAGGTATTCAACCCGCCGCTGCGGGTTGTACATATTTGTATTCTCCAGCCGCCGCATTTCATGCGGGGCTATTCATGTTGATCCCCTTCGGGGATTCATGCTATGCGATTATAGGTGGAATTACTTTGCCAACTATAACGCAAGCTAAGTCCGAAGGACTTTAATTTGAATAGCCATCCTGTGAAAGGGGTGGTAATTGTGATTAATTAACACCAACCCGATGCGGCGGGTTGAATAAAAAGTTTGTAAGGTTTGGCACCTGACACGGTCTATTATTATAGAGATATTAGAGAGATGACAATGGCAATCATTCAGCAAAACGGATTATAATTTTGGCACCAGTGGCACAGGCAAAGAAGGTTTTACGAGAGGTTTTTGGATATGATAGTTTTCGACCTTTGCAGGAAGAGGCCATTCAACGAACCCTGAACAAACAAGATACCCTTGTGGTGATGCCGACCGGCGGTGGTAAATCACTTTGCTACCAGATTCCCGCCTTGCTCTTTGATGGGCTGACCGTTGTTGTTTCGCCTCTTATTTCGCTGATGAAAGACCAGGTGGAGCAGCTTGAATCCTCAGGCGTCAAGGCGGTTTGTCTGAACAGTTCTATTCCCTTCCACGAATACCAGCAGAACGTAGATCTTATTAAACAGGGTGAGGTCAAACTACTATATCTTGCACCGGAAACACTGCTCAAGCCCCGAACACAAACGCTTCTTTCCGAAATCAATGTCGACTGCCTGACGATTGACGAGGCTCATTGCATCTCGGAATGGGGGCATGACTTTCGCCCCGAGTATCGGCAGATATCCGGACTGCGATCCTCCCGGACTATTGGAAAAGATGCCGTCTGCCTGGCACTCACTGCCACGGCGACCCCCAGGGTTCAGCGAGACATCAGGAAAAACCTGGAATTGGATGATTCCGGGACGATTATTGCCAGTTTTGATCGTAAGAACCTGTTCCTCGAAATTGCAGAGAAACAGGTTCCGTTTGAACAGACCCTGCATTTCCTGGATCAACACAGGGGACAATCAGGCATCATTTACTGCTTCTCCCGCAGACAAGTGGATGAACTCACGATGGATCTGGCTGATCAAGGATACTCTGTGAGACCCTACCATGCCGGTTTATCAGAAACGGAGAGGACAGAAAACCAGGAAGCCTTCATCCGGGATGATGCCGACATCATGGTAGCAACCATCGCCTTCGGGATGGGCATCAACAAACCGGACGTGCGCTTTGTCATTCATTATGATCTGCCGCAGAATATCGAATCCTATTACCAGCAGATCGGGCGTGCCGGCCGCGATGGACTGCGGTCCGACTGCCTGCTTCTGTTCGGTTATTCCGACATCGGCAAGATCAATTACTTCATTAACCAGAAGAGTCCCGAGGAACAGAAAGTCGCCCGCGCGCATCTGGATTCACTGCTTCATTTTGTGGAATCTACCGATTGCAGAAGAATCCCCCTGATGGATTATTTTGGAGAGACATATCAAGATGACGGCTGCGATATGTGCGATAACTGCGTTAATGAGGATTCGGAAAAACAGGATCTCACCATTCCTGCTCAAAAATTTCTCTCGTGCATCGTTCGTACCGGAGAATTGTTTGGCAGCAATCATCTTATTGATGTGTTGCGTGGATCACAGGCACAAAAAGTCCTAAAACATAGTCATGATCATCTTTCTACCTATGGAATCGGACGCGATCTCTCCAAAAGGCAGTGGGTCCGTCTTTCCCGCCAGCTCATCCACGAGGGATATGTGAGTCAGGATCCGGAGTACGGCAGTTTAAAACTTGAATCCGCCGCAACAGACATCTTAAAAGGGGAAAAGAAGATTTTCGGATCTGTAGGTGAGAAGAAGGTAGGCAAATCCGGGAGACAGTCCGGTTCTTCTTTCCAACAGGATCTCGACTATGATGATACGCTTTTTGAACTGCTCCGGAAGAAACGTAAATATCTGGCCGATGGTGAACAGCTTCCCCCTTATGCCATTTTCCCCGATGCCACACTCATGGAGATGGCGGCGTATTTCCCGCAGAGCGAGGAGAGCCTGCTTCACATCTATGGTGTCGGAGCTGCAAAGCAGGAGAAATACGGCTCACGATTCCTGAAATTAATCAGGGATTATTGCGATGAGTATGGGATAAAAGAACGACCTAAAAGGGTTCGCACACGGCCAGTCCGGAAATCTGGAAGAAGACGCCATCATCAGGTTGGGGACTCTTTTAATAAAGGACAGTCTATCGAAGAACTGACCAGGCAGTTCAGTGTAAAACCCGGAACCATCATTCAACATCTGGAGAAGTATAGCCTGGAGGGAAATCCGCTGAGAATGGACGGGATAACCGAAGCCCTGACGCTCTCTCAGGAACAACAGGACCTTGTGCTGAAGGTCTTTGAAAAAGAAGGAAATGAAATGCTCCGCCCGGCATATGATGCATTGGATGAATCGGTCAGCTATGATGAATTACGGCTGATGCGGCTTTACCAGAGGATCAGTGAATCTGATTGATACTTCAGCGTAACAGATG
>DATFNI010000412.1:0-17025 GCA_035266485.1 Balneolales bacterium | reverse complement strand
CGGACAGACGGTGGCGATGGATGTGACGGTGACCAACAACAAACCGGGCCACAACTTCCCAACGGGACCGCTTGATCTGATTCAGGCCTGGATCCAGTTGACCGTTAAGGACGGGCACGGAAATATCATTTATTCATCGGGGAGGCTTGACAAGCGTCATTTCATACCCCCCGGAACTTTTGTTTACAGGGCGGAACCGGTCGACCAGTACAACAGCGTGATTAACAAACACAATTTATGGGAACTGGTCGGTGTGAAATTCAGCCGCTCGTTATACCCTGGGTTCAGTGATCAGGCGAACTATAAATTTAACTATGATGG
This sequence comes from Balneolales bacterium, assembly GCA_035266485.1. GTDB lineage: Bacteria > Bacteroidota > Rhodothermia > Balneolales > DATFMH01 > DATFNI01. The sequence goes on along the minus strand of DATFNI010000412.1, from coordinate 16,704 downwards.
AACCAGACAAACCCATATCCCGCATGGGGTAGAAAATGCAGCTGCGAGTGCCGATACTCTGTATGTATCTGCAAAACTTTGCTACCGAAAGTTCAATCAGTTTGTCGTCAATCTCCTGTTCAATAAGGGCAAATCGGATATTACCGCTCCGGTTACGGTGATATCCGAAGATCAGAAAAAAATAGTAATAGTCCCGGCTACCCACGTTCAACCCTGAGATATATTATGGCCTTCTCAAAAAGAAAACGACATATACTGATAACCAGCGTGTTGACCGTATTGTTCATAGTGGTGATCTATTCTATGTTTTTTCGAACGAAAGCCAGGGAGATTTACATCCCTGGTGAGAAAATTCAGGGAGTCACTTCTGTTCTTCAGCGGGCTGTTCCCAAAGATCATCCGAAAGTTGTTTTTACAGATGTCACTCAGCGCGCAGGCATACACTTCCGGCATTTTTGGGGCAGCCGTACAACCCAACTTCCCGAAGATATGGGTTCGGGCGCTGCCTGGATAGATTATGACAAGGATGGTTACCCGGATCTCTTCATCGTAAATGAGGCTGGACCGTTAGATATGAGTGCCGACTCGTTGCGTGAATCGCCTGCCAGTTGCGCGCTATATCATAATAATGGTGACGGGACATTTACCGACGTCACAAAGAAAGCAGGTATTAATTTCAAAGGTTGGGGAATGGGAGTCGCCATTGGCGATGTGGATAATGACGGATGGCCCGATATCTTTATAACCGCTTATGGTACCAACGTATTCTACCATAACAATGGCAATGGGACTTTCACCAATGAAACCAAAAAATCGGGACTAGGAGGGATCAAAGGATTCTGGACCGGAGCCAGCTGGGGCGATTTTGACCGGGATGGAAACCTCGATTTATACGTAAGCGGGTATGTGAAGTATAGTAAAATGTCTCCGCATTCGGTGTTGCAGCGAGCGAATGATGAGGAACCGGCCGGCATCAATCCCCTGTCTTTTCCGCCACAGCGCAATCTTTTATATCACAACAATGGGAACGGGACATTCCGGGAAATGGCGGTTCAGGCAGGAGTAGCCGATCCGGATGGCAAAAGCTTGTCGGCAACATGGTGTGATTTTGACAACGACGGGTGGCCGGATCTCTATGTGGCCAATGACGTTTCAGATAATGTGCTGTATCACAACATGGGAAACATGACCTTTGTGGAAATAAGCCATCCGGCTCATGTGTCGGACTATCGTGGAGCAATGGGACTTGCTGTCGGCGATTGGGATAATGACGGAGACATGGATCTTTTCGTAACGCACTGGCTTGCAGAAGAAAATGCCTTGTATGTGAATCAGTTAAACACCATGAGTGCGCAAACCGGAGCCCGTCTGCCGCTTATATTTCAGGATGAAGCCGAACGAGATGGTCTGGGCCAGGTTTCCCTGGATTATGTGGGTTGGGGCACGTCTTTTTTTGATTATGACAACGATACCCGCCCGGATCTGCTGGTCGTAAACGGTAGTACGGATCAGCGGCATGAAGATCCGAAGTTGCTGGAACCAATGACCAACACACTCTTCTGGAACCGTGGACCGAAGAAAGGATTTTACGATGTGACCCAGGTGAGTGGAGAAGCTTTGTCCTACAGCAATGTAAGCAGGGGGGCTGCCTTTGCTGATTATGATAATGATGGGGATGTGGATGTCTTTATCGTGAATAACGGCGGACCCGGTATTTTACTACGAAATGACGGGGGTAACAAAAAGAACTGGCTGGAGGTTAAGCTTGAAGGTACAAAGAGCAATCGTTCGGCTATCGGGGCAAAGCTAAGAGCAGTTGCAGATACCGTGGTACAGATCCGGCAGGTTGATGATCAGAGTTCCTATTTATCGCAAAACAGCCTGGTTCAGCATTTCGGACTGAACCAGTTTACAGAAGCCGATACACTCGACATCGTTTGGCCCAGCGGTCTGCATCAGCATTTTTATCATATTCCGGCGAACGAAAAAATATACATCAAAGAGGGTTCGGCCAGGTATACCCGGTTTATCCCAAAAAAGAAGTAAACAGGTGTGAAGCGAAAGGAAATTATAGCGATTTTAATCCTTCTTGTGATCGTATTCGTCGGGATTAGTGTCATGAAGCATTATTCGTCGACAGATCAGAAGGATTCGTCGGATGTTGAAACGACGGGAGCGACAAGCAACACTTTCTGGGTTTATTATAACAAGGCTACAAAATTTCGGCATGCAGGGGTAACCGATTCAGCGATTGTTGAATACGTTGAGGCGCTGAAATTCAATCCGGATCATCATGATGCACTGTACTATCTGGGCAGCATGTATATGAAGGCGGAGGAATATGATAAGGCAGTACAGATCTGGAAACGGTTGATCAATGTCAACCCCGAGAGCGAACGCACCTTTAAGCAATTGGGGGATCTTTATTTTTGCCGAGGTGCGGGGAAAAACTTCAATCCCGAAAAAGCAAGAATGTATTTTTTGCGCGCGACAAATCTGAATCGCGAGGCAATGGAACCCCTGATTAAACTGGGTGAGGTGGCGTTGTATCAAAACCGGTCCGACGAAGCTTCCGGTATTTTCACCCAATTGTCGCAAACCAATCCCAAAAACGCAGAAGCTCATTTTATGCTGGGCTATTTATACTGGAAGACGCACCGGGACAAAGAGGCTGGCAATGAGTTATCCTTGACTATGGAATATGCAGATCAACTGCACGTCATGACGGATGAGAACGGTGGAACTGCCATTTCTGGTAATAATAAGGATGCCACCGGGGAAAATGGTTGTTCCATCTTTGTTCCATGGATAAAAAGGCAGATCATAAAAATTAATGAGGATGATATCCAAAGTGATGCCAATCACACCTTTTCCATTTTTAACACGTATCTGACTAGGTTGCGGGCCCCTACACCCTGACAGTTTTTGATCCTGTCAGGGTGTTTTTGGGAGATATCTAAATTCTATTTCTATATTTTATCCGATAATCCTTTACATAAATTTGTAAATCATACCGGCATGAAAAAACGCTGCGGCTGGGTAACAGATGATCCGCTATACCTCGATTATCATGATAATGAGTGGGGTACGCCGGTCCACGACGACCGGAAGCTCTTCGAAATGCTGATCCTTGAGGGTGTGCAGGCTGGACTGAGCTGGATCACCGTTCTTCGTAAAAGAGAGCACTACCTGATGGTTTTTGATGATTTTAATCCTGAAAAGGTCGCATCCTACGGACAGGATAAAATAGATGAGTTGTTGTCCGATCCCGGGATCATCAGGAATAAAAGCAAGGTTAATGCCGCTGTACAAAATGCCGGGGCCTTTTTAAAGGTTCAGGAGGAATACGGTAGTTTTGATCACTACATCTGGTTGCATTTTGCCGGAGACGATGGCCAACCAGCCCATAATCACTGGAAAAACATCAGGGAAGTGCCCGCTCAAACGGATACGTCAAAAGAGATGAGCAAAGCACTGAAAAAGAAGGGATTTAACTTTGTGGGGCCGACCATTTGTTACTCCTTCATGCAGGCGGTTGGCCTGGTCAACGATCACACCATCGATTGTTTTCGGTACAATGAGCTTACGTGAAAAGCTCCACTCGTCATTATTCCTAACATCCGGATTAATCCAGGTGTTTTAGCGAATTCAACATTTTGTCAAAACGGTTTTTTTCAGTTATACATGAAAATCACTTTGAACAGATTGTTACCTGGTTGGCAGTGATTTGATGAATTTGCCCATCAGGTTGAGATGAGCCTGTTCATATTTCCATGCCCGAAAGTGTTCTTCCTTGCCATAAAATGGATCCGCAGTGATTACAATGACCATGTCGAGATCTTTTAGCAGTGCGATGAACTGCCCGCCATGTCCCCAGGCATACTCAAAATGATGTTCTCCTGATTTGGCATTCCACCACTGGTACCCATATCCGATATCGTAAAGGTAACGGCCCACTTTGCCCGATTTCACACCGGCGCTGGTAATATTGTCAGAATAATTCTGAAGGGATGCTTTAACCCAGCTGGCCGGGATCAACTGTTTTCCATCGTATTCGCCATCATGCAGATACAGCAGGCCAAACTTAGCCATATCACGCGCCGTAAATTCTATATCACCGCTGCCGACGTAGTACCCGTCCAGGTCCCGGGTCCAATCGCCAATTGTAACCCCAAGTGGTCCAAACAGGTGTTTTTGGCCAAATGTTTTCAGATCGGTATTGCATGCCCGGGCAACGATAATCCCAAGCCAATCTGATGTCAGGTTACTGTACTGGAACCGCGTTCCCGGATCGGCGGCCAGCGGTATATCAACGATGGGATGTATATATTTGCCCGCCCAAATGGTGTTCCAATAAACAGAGTCTGTCTCTTCCCAGGGATATCCGTCACGCATTTGCAGCATCTGGCGAATCGTAATGTTTTTTTTCCTCTGATCCGTAATTTGATCAGCTACTTCAGGAAAGAAATCGATCATCTTCTGGTCAACGCTTGATAGGCAGCCTTCCTTCATCGCTAATCCAACCATTGCCGAAACATAGCTTTTCGTCACCGATGCCCGTTTTGACAACTGGTCGACCGATCCTTTATTGAAATATCCTTCTGCAATGAGTTGACCGTTTTTGATGACCAAAAGTCCGTAGATGGTCTTCAAGTGGGCGGCTTCGTTATAAAGCTCTGCAAAAAGCATGGGATCGAGTCCCTGCGATTCGGGTGTAGATATTTTCCAGTCAGATCCGGGAATTGGCTTGTAGTCGACCGCAGCAAGCTCTTCCGGCCGGGGACGAAGCATTGTAGCAATTCTTTACGAGCAGATTTGATCTGATCATAGTCAAGTTTTAGTCCCAGGGGTCCAAGTGCGGCGCCAAGCTGGTCGTAGAGGTTTTTATCCTCTTCGAAAGGCGTTGAAGCGATGTCTAGGGCCGTGGCCCCGGAATTGTTTCTTGCATACTTGTTTACACCTTTATCGAGAAGATCCTTCACGATCTCTGTGCGGCCAAAAAAAGTAGCGATGATGAGTGGAGTAGAACCGTTGCTATCACGGATCTCCATGTCGGCACCGGCATCAATCAATGCTTTAGCAACTTCGGTCTTGCCAAATGTAGATGCTATGATCAATGGCGTAGATCCATACTGGTCCTTTTGATTCAGATCTGTGCCCGACTCGATATCCTTCTTAACGGCATCCAAATTCCCCTGTAGAGCTGCCTGGTGAAGGCTAATCCCGGAATTCTGATCTTTCTGTTGGCCCAAAACCGAAAACGGCATTAGAACTGCGAATACAAGTAGTGCTGTCATTATGGTTCTCATTTCTACGTCCTCCAATCGATTAATATGTAGAAGAGTACCCTGCAATGTCGTGCGCCGTTTAAGTAATATAAGCCTTCAGTGGAAAGATTTCCTATAACAGAAGAATTTACAGGTATTTGGTGTGTTTTTAATGCCACTCGTTGATAGAAAGCTCTTGTTCTTCACTATGAGAAAAAGTCCCCTTTAGGGGATTTAGGGGCGTAGATGCCTGAAACTTGGATTTGCGATTGATCGATGGACCGATTTAAGATTTGGGATTTAATATGCTGTTATACTTCTAAAATCGGTCATTCGGTCCATTGCAAATGATTCAGAAAGACATTTCTCAGCCTGCAATCATCTTGCCGTAATTTCTTCCTGCAGTCTCCCTTCATGAAGCGTTAGAATCCGGTCGCCCATCGATGCAATTTCCCGGCTGTGCGTAGCCATAAGGAGGGTTCGTTTTTCTGTTCGTGTCAGACGATTCAGCAGTTCCAGGACCTGTTGTTCGGTATGTTCGTCCAGATTTCCTGTGGGTTCATCGGCAATAATCAGATCGGGTTTGTGAATAAGTGCCCGTGCAATGGCAACGCGTTGTTGCTCACCTCCTGAGAGGCGGTCGGGATAAGTCTCTGAACGGCTGGCTAGTCCCACTTCTTCCAGCAAATCATTAATGCGTGATTTTTCATCGCCATCGAGCATTTCATTGAGTTCCAGCGGGAGCATCAGGTTTTCCCGCACGGTGAGTGTCGGGACAAGATTGAAGAACTGGAACACAAAGCCAAGTCTTCGCCTGCGAAAAAGGGTCCGTTCGGTTTCGGATTTACGGGTTATGTCGTCTCCATTGATGAAAATATGACCATCGTCGGGCAGGTCCATCCCCCCGACCAGATTTAAAAAGGTAGATTTACCCGAACCGCTTTTGCCAAGAAGGATCACCCTCTCACCCTGCTTTACTTCCAGGTTTATCCCGGTCAAAACTTTATGATTGCGTCCGCCTTCCTCATAGGACTTGCTCAGATCGAGAATCCGGATATAAGAATCACTATTTCTTTGATTGTTTTTCATTTAAACCATGTTGTGACTTTCAGGTTGGTATCCCAACACAATCTTTTTCCCAGCCGTTCTGCCGGGTGATTTTTTTAAGTTATTCATACAGAATATGTCGCAACGAAACCACAACAATTACAAGAGCGTATAGCATGAACGGATAGAATCCTGCCGGTAAAAAGTGGAGGAGTGTAACCTTTTCAAAAAATCGGAGTGTACTCTATTGGATACTGAAATTAAACAAGGTAAACCATTGGATCCCTTTTCGGATACTGCTCTGATGCTAAAAGTGAAGGATGGAGATACAGATAAGCTGGGTCTGCTTTTCGAGCGGCACAGCAAACCGTTATTCGGTTTCTTTTTCCGAATGACTCGAAGATCCGACATCAGTGAAGATCTGACTCAAAATGTGTTTATGCGAATGCTTACCTACAAACATACCTATACCGGCGAGGGCCATTTCAAAACGTGGATGTACAGGATCGCGCGCAATGTGTTATCAGATCAGCACCGGAATGACGAGAAGATGGGCGAGCAAGACAAGCTGGTCAACATCGATGAAATGGCCATTGCCGACTCAGGGTACACTTCAGGTGCGGAACAAAATCCAGAAGAATCGGACCAGGTTCAATTGCTCTGGCAGGCTATGGATAAATTGGATGAAACAAAACGTGAGATCATCATCCTGAACCGGTATCAGGGTTTAACCTATCGTGAAATTGCTGAGATATTGAAGAGCTCGGAGAATGCGATCAAAGTGAAAGCATTTCGGGCGATGAACGACTTACGGGCGTTTATTTATCCTGACACTTCAGGAGAAAAGGAGCAGAGTTATGATCGATGAAAAATATACAGACCTTGTGCTCGCGTACGTCGACGGCAATCTGTCGGATGAACAGCGAAGTCAAATCGAGAAGCTCATCGCAAAAGGAGAGATCGACAGGAAAGAGCTCGATGTCCTGGTTAGCATGATGCATAAGGTGGACCTGCTGGAAACTCCCGGTCCATCGGAAACTATGAGAGAACGATTTTATGCTGAGCTTGCAGAAACGGCATCAGCTGCACAGCAAAGCAAATCCCGGTTGAAGGAATTTTTCACCTCTTTAGGTTCATTATTTGGGTCTATTCGTTTTGCCTATGCGGTGGTTGCACTGGTGGTTGGCGTCGGGCTCGGACTGTTTCTTTCCCCCGATCTTCCGCAAAACCAGCAACTGAATGGATTGCGTAAGGAGCTCAGGAATATGAAGGAAACCATGGTTCTGATGCTGTTGAATGAACCATCGACGACCCAACGGCTCAAAGGTGTCAATATCAGTATGGATATGCCGCAATCCGATGACCGTGTGGTTGATGCGCTTTTGCAGACACTCAACCACGATCCAAACGTGAATGTGAGACTAGCTGCCGTTGAAGCACTTACGCATCATGCCGGCAACCCGTCCGCACGTAAAGGATTGGTTGAGGCTATCGACCAGCAAAAATCTCCAATCATTCAGGCGGCTCTGGCCGATGCTATGGTCTCCATCCAGGAAAAACAATCCATTCCCGAATTCAAGCGATTGCTGGAAAGAGACGACCTCAATAAAACGGTCCGTAATCGAATTGAAAACACCCTGGCTATGCTGCAACAATAAATATCTGATATAGCACACGATGAAAAGAAATAAAAACAAACATCTCACCTTACCCATACTCATGCTTCTGGTGCCTCTGTTTGTGTGGCAGTCCAGGCCGATCGTACATAAGGATGAGCAAACCAGAGAGATTGCTTTTGCCAACGCGAATCAAACCGGTACCCTTGGACTATACAACATAAATGGGGATATGACGATCGAAGGTTACAACGGGAAGTCCATTAAAATGACCGTAACCCGGACCATCAAGGCGGAAAGCCAGGCAATGTTGCAGAAGGCGCTGAGGGAACTGTCTCTCCGGGTTGATTCGTCAGGGCAGCAGGTATGGGTATATCTCGATGCCCCGTTTATCCAGGTTTGTCGTGACGGAAACCACCTCTCATACCGGAACATACGCCACAACGATGATTATCATTTTAATTATGCATTTAAAGTTCTGGTGCCCCCGAACACGAGCTTATACACTTCGACCATCAATGGCGGAATTGAGGTCAGTGGAACTAGCGACACGCTGAATATTCATGGGATTAACGGATCGATTGAACTGAACAATGTGTCGGGGATAACAGAAGCGAACACGATTAATGGTTCAATCGAAGCCCATTATGTTAAGGCGCCGGATCATGATTGCCGGTATTCCACAATTAATGGGGATATCCGTGTCTTTTATCCCCCGAACCTGTCAGCGGTCGCCCGTCTTCAGACCATGCATGGGAATTTGTACACAGATATGGATAACTGGCGTGTCCAGCCAGTAAAGGAAGTCGTCCGGAATGGTAATCACAAAGGTGAAATTCAGTACCGGATTTCCCGCAATAACAGGGTGAAATTTGGCAACGGCGGTCCTGTGTACCATTTCAAGACTCTGAACGGCGATATTATCATAAAAAAGAATCAATAAATACGAGATACTATGAAAACGTTATGCACTTTTTTTGCCACGATTCTTACCTCACTTTTAGTGACGGGTATTGCACTGGCCCAGAATAGTACCGGCAACCAGGTTGCCCTACCGCTGAGTAACCCGGGAAAGCCGGGTAAACTGGTTGCGAGTTTAATAAGCGGTTCGATTAGTGTAACCGGTTATGATGGTAAAAATGTCATCATCCGGTATGATTTCAAGGGTAAAAAAGATGACGAGGGTCAGCCTAAACCACCACCACCGGGACTGAAGCGGATACCAAATGTTGACGGCGGACTTGATGCGACCGAGAAGGATAATGTTGTGACAGTAAGCACCGGTTTTCGTATGCACAATGCCGATCTTCAAATCATGACCCCGAGAAATTTCTCGTTGCACCTGTCAACTGTTAACAATGGTGATATCGTGGTTAAAGATGTCCGTGGCGAGATGGAGATCAGCAACGTCAATGGCGACATTACCATGAAAGATATTTCAGGTTCAGTAGTGGCCAATACCGTAAATGGGGATATGAAAGTGAGTTTTGAGAATATAACTCCCGATGTTCCAATGTCTTTCACTACTTTGAATGGAGATGTTGATGTGAGTTTACCGCCTAATGCGAAGTTTACCGCACGTATGAAAACCGACCAGGGTGACCTATACACTGATTTTGATATGGATATGAGCAGCTCATCAGCTCATAGGGTCGTAACGACAAATAAAAACGGGGTCTACAAGGTATCGGTAGGCGACTGGCGTTACGGAAAAGTAAACGGCGGAGGTCCCGAATTGACTTTCAAGAGTTTCAATGGTGATATATCTATCCGAAAGGAAAAATGATAGACTGGTATTTCATGAACTAAGGAAACAGTTCTCAAATATAGAAGAATGGGATATGAAAAAGGTACGGTTGGATTCCAATCGTATCTTTTCTATATAAAGATGAGGATTGATCGAAAAGAGGACTTTCTGAATTTCCTTCTATTTGAGGCAAATATTAACATCCTTTTCAAAATATCTTTTCCCAAATTTCACCATTTCCATTTCTATCGAATCCACGTGATTTATAGTTTTATAATGGAAAAAATATATATAGATATGTATAATTATTACATAAAGGTTTGGGCTTAATGATAGGTGGCAATATTCGATAAATAGGTGGTTGGCAATTATAATCTAAGCTTCCTGTATATTAATTATCCGGATGGTGTTTCGTTAACTGGCGTGATGCGAACGGATATTGTAAGATGAAATGAAAAGGAAAGATTTTTTATACTTTATTTGTGCTCCTGCTTTTGGCGCGGTTGGTTTGACTTTTCTATCGAAAATCAGTGATGCACGTGAAATAGGGAAATATCCTATTCTAAATGATTCCATTAATTTGGATTCGGCAGCGAGAGTGGGTCAGGCTTATATTAAACAGGGAGGCCCTGAACTTAGAGAGGTGCAAGAAAAAGCGAATCAACTTCAAAAGAAATTTGATTTTACAGGTAGCAGTAATTCCAAAAAGGAATTAGAAATGCTAAATTTATCTATTAGAAGTGATTTTAAAAACGGAAAAACGGTTCTCTTCCATAATTGGGTGTTATCACAGACGGAAATTGCATTCTGTGTGTTTGCTTATCAAAACAAATACAGTTTTGGTTAATCACAGGTTTGAGCAATGACGTCGAATTATCATTAGGAGGCTATAGAAATGTATAAGTTTTTGGCATTAGTAATGAAAGCAACAGGATTGCTTCTATTGGTATCCTCTTTTGGACTCTTAGCATATTCGCTATTTTCCGTAGAAGTGAGTAAGGTTTTTGGGTTGGTCATTTTCGGAGCATGTTTGATTATTTTTCTCATGCTTTACTCGTTAGCGGTTATTATGGTTGAGTCGGTCAGGAAAAACAGTAAGGACGTGCCAGTCCCGTCAGAAACAAAACGACCAAAAAGGGAATTAGCTCAACACGATGAAGTGCTCAATTGATACAAATACTTGATCTTTTTCATCAAGATCTCATTCATTTCATTAAAATCATCTTTTTTGCCTGTGCAAAACCGCCTGGTTTTATCGAAGATTAGATTCGGCGGAGATAAAAGTTTGCAGGTGGGCCGGGGATAAATTTATGAAACTGAAAAAAGAGTAATAAACGCATTACCTCCCATTAAAGCGCCTCTCGTGATGAATAGTGTCTAAACTCAGACTATTTCAATTTTAGTCCTTATTTCATTTAAGATGTCTTTGTGGCTTTTCATAAAGGTTGTATTCTTGCGTGCCAGATGATCCAGCAAGGTGAGGATGCGTTTCTTCTCAGCCCCGGGCTTTTTTGCAATGTAATCGATCCCGCGTTCAACTGCGTCTTTAATTTGTTTTGTCGTCAGGCCATTCAAATAGTTCAATGTATGCTGGAAATTATGAGGGTCGTAGCTAAACTGCTCCAGAATACTGTTGATTTCTTCTGTTTCGTCATAATTAATATCCCCATTGGAACCAACAATCTTAAAAAGTAGCAGATCTATTGCCCGTTCATCTGTTAATTCGATGTTATTGCTCATAATTTTTTAATTAATTGTTATGGACAGTACCTGTTATGTAATTTATTAAAACAAAGAAGTTAAATCTTTACAAATTTCCTCAAGAACCCTTCGATCCTCCGTTCCAATTCCTCCCAAATCATCCGAATCAATATCCAATTCAGCCACGAATTTACCGCCTTTGAGAATAGGAACTACAATTTCAGACTGAACAGTAGGGCTACAAGCAAGATAATTAGTTTCTTTACTCACATCTTCAACAAGAAAGGTTTTCAGGGTTTCTGCCGACTGACCACAAATCCCGCTTCCAAAAGGGATACGAACATGCTCTGTTGGTTTACCCACATAAGGCCCCAAAATTAATTCACGTTCTTTATCAGGATCTGCCAGGTAAAACCCAACCCAGTCGTATGCAGGCACTTCATCATGCAAAAGCTGACTCACAAGGAATAAAATTCTATCCCTCTCAGACTCATTCTCTATAATGGATCTGATCTTAGTTTGAAGTTGTTCTGACTGTTTCAACCTATTACCTGATTACCCGTATCGTTTCATGTCTGGTAAAAATATAGAAACGTAGATGAAAGGATGCTACTGTTGTGTGAGATAAGAATTTTGTCGCCATCTGTGGTAATCATTCTTTTGTTTATATTTAATTTTTTAACGGCTATTTTTGCATTCTCAGAATAAAGGTTCATCGGCATTAACTTCAGTTACAAGTATCCATCCGTGTCATTTTTCCCATTTTTAATTGCAAGCTATACTTCCATCGTGTCGGTTGCCAACCCCTTTGGTGCCATGCCCGTTTTTCTGGCTTTGACCCAAAGCGATACGAAAAAGCAACGGAATTCACAAGTTTTGAAGGCAAGCCTGTATATGGTTGTCATCCTGACTGTTTTTTTTGTTGCCGGTAATTATATCATGAGATTTTTTGGCATAAGTCTGAATGGAATCCGAATTGCAGGAGGCTTGCTGATCATGCAGGTATCTTTTTATATGCTCCATCCCAAAAAGGAGCGGGGCGGAAATAAGCTGTCTGATGAAGATGTTGATGAAGCCATAGACAAGGAAGATATCTCATTTAGTCCGCTGGCGATGCCGATGCTTTCCGGACCCGGGAGCATCGCCGTCGTGCTTGGGCTTTCCTCATCAGCCAACGATTTTATGGATTACCTGGTGATATTTATCGCGATCCTTCTGACAGCGGGTACCGCATATGTGGTGCTTCGGGTTTCACCGTGGGCCGTGAAATACCTGGGAAAGAGCGGCATGACCGCCCTTACGCGAATGATGGGTTTCATTGGGTTATGTATCGGCGTACAGTTTATAATTAATGGTATCAGTGCACTGATCAGATAAAACTATTTGTGTTCGGTTTTATCCATATCCGTATTGCTGATAAAGGCAATTCTCTTGCTGTCAGGTGACCAGGATGGAACATTGATAGTTCCCTGTCCGCCATAAAGGTATGCGATAACGTGAGGTTTACCGCCGTTTATGGGCATAACCTGTAGATACACATGTTTATAAAACGGATGATCGCCCGGGGGCACTTCTTGTGTAAATGAAATAAACTGAATCCATTTCCCATCCGGTGAAATATGTGGAAACCAATCATTGAGTTCATCGTTCGTAACTCTTTGCTGATCACTTCCATCGGGCCTCATCCGCCAGATTTGCATGGTCCCGGTTCTTACTGAATTAAAGTAAATCCATTTTCCGTCAGGAGTATATTCAGAACCGTCATCGAGTCCCCTGGCAGTTGTCAGTCGGACTTCTTTCCCGCCATTGACTGAAATCTTGTAGATGTCAAAGTTCCCGTTTCTCTGTCCGGGGAAGACCAGATATTTATTATCAGGTGACCATCCGTGGAGATAGGAGGGACCTCGTGCCGTGATTCTGCGCGGTGTGCCACCGGTTACTGGTAAAATATAAATGTTTGATCTCCCACTATCGTCTTTAGCTCCATTGCTGATCCCCAACATCTTGCCGCCCCAGGACAAAACGTGATCGTTATTTATGTTGTCGGCAAAACCAGTGTTCAGCAGAGCCGGTTTATCGGTTGCAAGATTAAAGCGATACAGGTGCCCGTTTTTATTGTAAATGAGCGTTTTTCCGTCCGGAGTCCAGTTCGGGGCCTGGAGAGATGCATTTTCACGATAGATGATTTTCCGGTGGCCGGTTTTTACGTTCATTATTTCAAGATTACTGCCGAGAAAATCGTGATAGGGTACGAGTCCTTGCCATGCGGGCCTGACCAGCCTTACGTTCCAAAAACGGGCCTTCTCCTTTATGTTCCTGTTGTGTGAACAGACAAACACGCCGACATATACGTCATCACCGAGGTTGAGATTCGACAACTGAACCGATTTAAACGGCTCACCGAAATGAGCGACGGACATGATGAAGGTGTTACCCCTGCGTTCCAACTGAATGACATCAGGAGCAGATTCTTTTGACTGTATCTCGTAGGTCGAGTCACCATCAGCACGACGATATTGAAGGGATGTCAAACCACTGCCATGAAGGGCAGCATCAACATAAGCAGAAGTGGAGTCGAGTGATGAACGGATCATCCAGCCAATCTTCCGGTGTGCTTCGACTCCTTTTCCAACAAATGCAGCGCGTGTTCTCAGGATGAAATCGCCTTTCATACGCTTCCAAACAAAATGAAATTCGTCATGATCAAACCACATGTTATAACCAGAACCCATTATGGTATAGGTCTGGGTCTCAGGGTTGTATGACGTGGATCCTTTAAGTTTCACGTTCCCGATATCCGTTTGACCTTCGAACTGACCCAGGGAGCTGCTTTGTGAAAAAGAGAGCGGGGGCATGGAAAAAAGAAGAAGAAATAGTGTGAAAATTGTACTAATGGAAATAACGGCACGGCTTTTCATTGTAACTCCTGATTAACAATGGTGATTTGCGAAGGTTATTGGCGATACTTATAAAACATCCACTACTAAGCCAATTGAACACATGTGATTACACCAGAATATGCTTAATGTTCAGGATAACGGCAAAACTTGTTTTAAAAAAAGAGCCGCCTATTTCAAAAGAAACAGACGGCTCTGATGACTGTGTTCAAGACCAATTAAGCGAAATACGCTATCATTTTTGCCAGGATCAATCGCTGGATGACAGCCCGGATGCCTTTAGGTCTTCAATAGCTCTGTTTCTAACAAGAGCAAGATCGAGGCTGTTCACATTCCAGGTACTGATCTTTTTAAATAGTTCCGCGCTTTTTGACTTGTTGCCATTATTCTGATAAGCCACTGCCGTGTAGTACCAGGTTAATGGTGATTCGTTATCTGCATCGGCAAAGTAAGAGAGGGCCTTTTCATTATTGTTTTTTTTGAGTTCAATAATGCCATGGATGAAGTTAACTCTCTTTATTTGTGACAGATCCTGACGTTTCCTGACGATTGCCTCTGTTTTAGCAGCTTCATTTGTTGCTTCACTTATTTTTCCGGCATGAACAAGAGCAAAACATTTGCTTAACATCATGCTTGCCGAGAGGTTTTCTTTCATTGACCCGGAAACTGGCATCCTGCTAATCAACAAAGTAGCATCGGATATCTCGCGCATGCCCTCATCAGGTTTTCCCGTCTCACATAAGATGAAGGCAGCAGTATTATGGGTACCGAGAACACTGATCTGAAGATCGTGGCTGTCGGCAAGCTCCCGTTCTTTTTGTATGCCCTCCAGGGCCTCTGGTATCTTATTCTCATGTACATACGAGACGGCTTTCCAAAAGAGGGCGCCGAGCTTATTGTTTATGGCTGTTGCAGTTTGGAATTCTTGGTCATAATACTCACGCGCTTTGGAATAATCGCCTTTGAAAAGATAATTATCACCAATACCCTTCATTGAACTTATGAATTGTGGGTCGATTGAAAGTGCCTTTTCATATTGCGCAGTCGACTCATCATATTTGCCAATTTTTTGCAGTAATTCTGCATAGGAATCATAAGGATTGGGATCACCGGGAATTAAGCTTATATATTTTTTGAATGCATTTTCTGCGGCACTGTAATCACTAAGCTGTGAGTTCGCATATCCTATCATATTGTAGGGTGGTGCAAAGTTAGCGTCGAGTTTGAGAGCATGGCTGAAGTGCTTCAGCGCGACCTTATAGTCGCCATTTCCGTAATGGAACTCTCCGATTTGTGTTTGCGCCCACTTATCGTTAGGATAAGCCTTGTCGAGTTGTTCGGCATATGATTTTTCGCTGATTCTGTCACCCTCAAAGCCAGCCTGGTTGGTAAGGATAAGCAATTTTTCCCCGGGTGATACTTTGTCGACCAGAGCGGCGGCTTTTTTGACATAGCTCATCGCCAGATTGTACCCGCCACCAGACTGAGCACGATAAAGATAGGCAAGAGCAAATTCAGGATCTTTCTGAATGGCCTGATCGAAGTATTTTGCAGCTTCCCTGAACTGGACATTTGCCAGGTTATCCCTTCCCTGGATAAATAGCTGCCGGGCCTCTTTAGAAGAGGTTGTTATTGGAATTTCCTGAGCCAGAGCAAGAGTGAGCGGCAGGAGCAGGAATGTTGCACAGAGTAAGATAGCTTCTACTATATGACAAGACCTCTTAGGATTGTTATACATAAGTGCCTCCATAGTAAAGGTAAGTTTTAAAAGAGGAGCAACAGACGTTACTGATCATGTATAACAATATCAATTGTTAAGGTATAATATTATTAAGAATTAGTAATTTATAAATTTACTAATTTGGGAAGAGATCTATTTATCTATGCATTAAGCGGTTGGTCGGGTCTGATATCCCGGGATTATGAAAAAAAGACAAAGCGAATAGATATCAGGTTATTAAAAATTCAAGGACATTAAACGGATAGCGGCAGCAAATATAATCTCAGCGACGTATTCAATTATCACATTATCAATACAGAAAGAAAAGTAAGTCTGTAAGAGTTTAAAAGTATCACCTAGATGGGTGCGAGAGGTAATATAGCCTCACGCCTTGGTTAATATTCAGAGCAAACTGGAACAAATATAATGAGGCTTACTGTTTTGGGTCATTTTTCTTCTCCCTAAGCCTTTTTAAAGCAATGACACCAAGACCAACAAAAGTCGCTATAAACCAATGTCTTGGATCTAGGAAAAGGGTACGAAAGTTAATATGACCTTTGTCTGAATATTGGATCAACCCATAATAGATCATGCTTCCAAACAGAAAACCGAAAAAATAATGTAATGCTCGCTTCATTTTTATGTATGATTGATTGTGTAGAGAACACACAAAATACAGGGCATAAAAATTTGGGACAATCATATAATA
>DATFNI010000411.1:0-2693 GCA_035266485.1 Balneolales bacterium | reverse complement strand
ACCGGGCATTAAATCCAAGAAACGGAGCCTTGTTCTGATAACTGAAGTTGTAATCAACATCCGTATTGTTTGCCCTGTAATTTTGAAGATTGCCGCTGGCCAGAAAAAGACTGGCTTTCATGTGGTTATTTCCAAACAGATAACTTCCCTGTGAAACAGCGCCCAGGCGAATTCCGGATTTCTGCCCGTACCAGATCGCGGGTCTCCATGTAACCTCGTATTGTGTCCACGACTGATCCGGTGGCTTCATGAATGATATGTCGACGGGAAATGGCCAGGTATTATTCAGGCGATCAATATCAGCCATTCGCAGGGTCGGATCGATATCAATACGGCGGACGCCCCTGTATTTTGCGATGGTAAACGAATAGGTTGGGTTGACCCACGGCCAATCGTGAAGAATCTCTCTGGGGATGAAAGGAAACTCGTTGGGCTTGTCACCCAGCATGATGCGCAGGGGGATGTAATAAAATTCCTGTGAACCGTCATTATAGGTAACGAGGATATCCAGCGGCATCATCATGCTGCCCTTGTTGCGGAGGGTTATCTTAACGCTGTCTCCGACCGTTTTGACATGATCGATGGCGTAGTCAATCGTCTTTGTAGAGTTAATCCAGTATTGGCGGTACCAGTCCAGTTCGAGCCCGCTTACCTTTTCCGCAACACGGATGAAATCGTTAGGGTTGGGATGGCGATACCTCCACATGTCATAGTATCGTTTGAAAGTCTCCCGGAGATTTTGCTGACCGATGATGTAACCCAGTTGTTCCAAAAACATGGATCCTTTTGAATATGAAGCCAGATCATACGCCGTATTGGTCTTATAATGATCGGCAGGTGTGATCATCGGTTCTTCCAGACCCTGTTGATGAAGGAAGAAATAGTTGGAATAAGATCCTCCGAGCGCAAACCCTTTCCCATTGAATAACTTTTGCATGGCATAGGTGGAAGCGTAAGTTGCAAATCCTTCATCCATCCATGCATAGTAGGTCTCGTTGCTGCCCATCATTCCATAGAACCACTGGTGAGCGAGTTCATGCGCCATGGTGCCTACCAGGCTGCCAACCGAACGCCATCCGGTCATCAATGTACACATCGGGTATTCCATTCCGCCGTCGCCGCCCTGAATCACACTGAATTGCTTGTATGGATACTTGCCGTACAGCTTATCATAATATTCGATGGCTTTGACAACATACGGTCCGAACGTGGCCCAGTTTTTTGTGTGGGGTCCCTTAATGTAAAGCAGATGTACCGTAGGGCCATTAGGTACCTGGTATTTTTCATGTGTGTATTTGGGATCTGCTGCCCATGCAAAATCGTGAACTTCGGGCGCATAAAAATGCCAGGTCAACATGGAAGTGTCCGGTTTTGCCAGCGGTTTTGATGGGTCCTGGTAGCCGTGGCCAACTTCCTGCGGATTCATCAGGTAACCGGTTCCGCCGACCGTGTACGAAGAATCAATGGTAATCCGCACATCAAAATCTCCCCAGACGCCATAAAATTCCCGTTCAATATATGGATCGGCATGCCATCCCTGGTAGTCATATTCAGCCATTTTGGGATACCACTGGGTCATTGAGTATCGCACTCCTTCCCGGTTGTCTCGACCGGTTCGCCGGATTTGTAGTGGTACCTGGCCGGTAAAGGTCATGTCGAATACGGTTTTGGTGTGAGGCATGATAGGATGCGCAAGACTCACTTCCAGGATGGTGCCGTGTACAGAGTAATCCAGCGGCGTGCCATCCTGTTTTAGATCGTGAATATGTTCGTAGCCGATCTGATCCGGTTTCAGATGCTGTATGCGATCGTCGATTCTCGGATCCGGATCGACGATGGTTCGGGACCGGATATCCATCATGCTGCCCGGTTGAAATGCATTCAGATAGAGATGATAAAAGACCCTGTTGAGCGTATCCGGGGAATTGTTAGTGTAGGTTAGCTGCTGGGTACCCTCGAATCGATTGGTATGGACATTTAGTGAGACATCCATTTTGTAAGAGACATGCTGCTGCCATCGCTGGGAAGATTGGGCGACAGCATCAAAAGATAGGGCAGTAATCAGGATAACCGTACAGAAGCCTGTCTTGAAGTCCATGGGAGGAAAAATGTTCTGATAATTCAAATGCGTTTGAACAGGAATATATCCAAGGTATCGTTACCAAACACATACTGAATACACAACGCTAATTTAACTCACTCACCCCTCTTGGCCGTCATTCCCGACCCTGATCGGGAATCTCCGTGAGGTACGGGCGTTTGACACCTGGTAGCATTCATCCCGAAGGTCGGGACGGGAAATGATGGCAGGTGAGCAGGTCCTTATACGAACTGACGTTAATTAAATTCAACTGACCCGGATAATTAGATGGTAAATCGACGCATCTCAAAAAGCAGACCGGCCGTTGAATGCACGTGTGAGGGTAGCCTCGTCGATATATTCCAGCTCGGTTCCCATCGGTATTCCATGCGCGATCCGGGTAATCTTGACATCAAACGAATTCAGCAGCTTGTGAATGTAATAGGCCGTCGCCTCGCCCTCAGCATCCGGGTTCAGTGCCAGGATTATTTCCTGGATGCCCTCATCATTGGATTGAATTCGCGTGACAAGCTCCTTCACACGGATATCATTTGGACCAATATTTTCGAGCGGTGATATAACCCCCCCGAGAACATGATACCGCCCGTGAAAT
>DATFNI010000410.1:0-14022 GCA_035266485.1 Balneolales bacterium | reverse complement strand
TGATGATGCGACATTCTTGATTAGCCCCGGATCGCCAGGCGATCCGGGGCCTTATTTTTTGACCTTGTCAGAGTCGAAAATTATTTGTCCTGCCTTACTCATTTCTGATCCCGAAATAACCAGCTAACAAAAAATCTTTGACAATACACGTATAGTCCAGATGACCATATAAGTACCTAACTGTGGGATATTGTACGAAAAGATAAGATTTGACACAAGCGAATTTTCGCTAAAAATAATAAATTCGCAAATTGTGACATTTTTTTTCTCAGCGAAAAACATCATTTGATCGAATCATTTTTTAAATTTCGCTTATAGCGAATTCACCCGATATCCATTATGGCCATAAACGAAAAAAATCTCCGTCTCATTCTTGGGCTCAAAATCCGCCAAAATCGGCAGGGTAAGCATTTCTCCCTTAAGGAATTATCCGATCGCTGCGGTTTGTCGGTATCCTATTTGAATGAGATCGAAAAGGGCAAGAAGTATCCGAAGGCCGATAAGATTATGGCTATCTCGCAAGCTCTTGAGGTCCCCTATGACGATTTGGTATCACTGAAACTCGATAATGAACTCAATCCTCTGTCTGGTTTTTTAAAAACTTCATTATTGCAGGATCTTCCGTTTGATTTATTCGGGATCGATGCCAGTGACCTGATGTCGCTGATCTCTGAAGATCCCACACGCTTTTCAGCGCTCGTGGCTACGTTGGTTGAAATCGCGCGAAATTACGATGTACAGGTAGAACAGGTCTTTTTTGCAGCGCTGCGTTCGTACCAGGAAGTGCACAATAATTATTTTTCGGATCTGGAAGAAGAAGCCGAAAGATTCCGGAAAGAACATCAATTAACTCTCGACGAGGTAATGTCTCCGGAGCAATTCGCTAATATCCTTACAACGGATTACAATTACGATATCGATTATAAAACACTTAGCGAATACCCGGAACTCCAGGGGTTTCGATCCGTTTTCATTCCCGGGAAAAAACCAAAGCTTTTTGTAAACAGTCAATTGCAATCATCACAGCGAGCTTTTGTACTTGGTCGTGAAATCGGCCATCAATTCATGAATCTTAAGAGCCGCTCTTACACCTCTACCTGGCTTAAAATAGATTCATTTGACCAGGTATTTCATCACTTCAAAGCGTCCTATTTTGCAGGCGCCTTGCTATTAAACCGTGATCTTTTAAATCATGATCTGAATACCTTTTTCCAGAAAGATCATCTTGACACCAGCTATTTCCAGGATTTGTTGAATAAATATAATTCCACTCCTGAAATGCTTCTACACCGGTTGGCACAGCTAATCCCGGAGTTTATGGATTTTAACCAGTTCTATTTTCTCCGGTTCAATACTCCGCTCAAAGGTCCCAGTAAATATACACTAACGAAAGAACTACATTTTTCAAGACTACACGGACCGCACGGTACAGAATTACAAGAACACTACTGCCGGCGGTGGGTTACTATAACCATTTTAAAAGAGCTTGCCGATCACTATGCCGATGATCAGCCTCAAGCCCCCATAATCAGAACACAAAGATCTCATTTTTTTGGGACTGATGACGAATATCTGAATATTTCAATTGCCAGAAAATTATCTCTCTCACACGATAAAGCCTCTTGTGTAACATTAGGATTTCTGATCAATGATGATTTTAAGAAGAAGGTTCATTTCTGGAATGATCCTGAAATACCCGTCCGTGAAGTCAACGAGACCTGTGAACGATGTGGCATAATGGACTGCAGGGAACGCATCTCCGAACCTTACATCTTCGAACAACAGGAACGTATGAAAGTTCGCGACGCGGCATTACACAAATTCATTGAACAGTACAAATCCAAATAGAACCAGTCCAATGAAGCCCATATTCCGCTCTCAAAATCAGTTCACAAAAGTTTTGACAACATAGATTGAATAGAAAATTCTTTTGATAGAAATGATGCTTAATAATACTTTGACTTTAAAATGATTTTAAGTATGATTTATTAATTCTTTTACACGTTAAGTGAACAATCACCATCAGCGGGGTATTTCCTATGACTCACATTACGAAACGTTGGTTATTTTGGAGCCCGAGAATATTATGTGCTCTGTTCGCTCTCTATGTTACTATTTTTGCATTGAATATTTTCGGAGAAGGAAAAGGTTTTCGGGACAATGTTACCGTTTTACTGCTTCACCTGATCCCGACTGCCATCATCATCCTTATCCTCATACTATCCTGGCGCTGGGAATGGGTCGGGGGAATCCTTTTTCCGGCTGTTGGAATATATTTTTTAATGATATATGGGTGGTTTCAATGGGTAACCTACCTGGTCTTTTGCGGCGCCCTCTTTCTTATGGGTATCCTCTTTTTAGTCAATTGGTTTTACCGGAAGCAGCTAAAAGTCTGATTCAACTTTATCACCGTCACTTTTCCTGAGTAATATTATATGCTGCCTCTAAAAATACCTCCGGGTAGTTATCCGCTATCCACAATACGATTTTCTCCGAGCATTTTGGATCAGTAAACCCCATCTCCCATTTACTGACATCATCCACAGATACCCCCATTAGTTCGGCTAACCGCTCCTGGGTCAGGCTTAACTTTTCTCTGACCGCCGATACCAGATGTACTTCTTTTGAATCATCATAACTCTTACGATCACATAAAATCCTGTGATTACGTACCCACCTGACTTTTTCCACCAATTTGTTAAAACGTCTGGAGTCCATACATCCCGCATTTTAAAAATTCAAATCAAATAGTGAAGCACCCGGACAGCTAGGTTAT
Source organism: Balneolales bacterium (assembly GCA_035266485.1). Taxonomy (GTDB): domain Bacteria; phylum Bacteroidota; class Rhodothermia; order Balneolales; family DATFMH01; genus DATFNI01. The sequence goes on along the minus strand of DATFNI010000410.1, from coordinate 11,246 downwards.
TACTCTTATAATACAACATAATGCATATATATGTAAGTACTTTTTACCGTTTGATCTGGAAGAGAACCGGCAAGGCATATTTATAGAACGTGTGGCCTGGATAAGGTCCGGTATCGGGATCCTGCGACATCATAGAACCCGGTGGATTTTCTACCCTGTTAAGTCATCTCGCAAGAACCCGTGCCAGTTCGATCAATTGCGGATCAAGCGGCTTTTTACTGGTTGCCACTTCATTTAAAGGAGTTGGTACAATTTTTCCGTCAATGAGCCCCATAAGTACTCCATGATTGCCCTTGTCCAATTGTGATACGGCTGCGGCTCCTAATCTGCTTGCAAGCAAACGGTCGAATGCACCCGGTGCACCGCCACGCTGAACATGACCGAGAGTCGTAGCACGAACCTCAAAGCCAAACCGGTCCTGGTGTTCTTTGAAATGTTCGGCAAGGACGGCAGCATTATATTTGGCTCCCTCGGCAACCACGATTAAACCATGCGATTTCCCCCGGTTGTACGCGGCAATGAGCTCAGCGGCCACGGCATCCGGATCGGTGTCGTATTCCGGGACGACAACAGCCTCCGCCCCTCCTGCCAGTCCCGACATCAGGGCCAGGTAGCCACAATCACGACCCATAACCTCAACTAAAAATGCCCGATGATGAGATGCCGCCGTTACCTTCAAACGGTCGATGGCTTCAAGCGCTATGTTCAACGCTGTATCAACCCCGATAGTCACTTCCGAACCGTACAGGTCATTGTCGATTGTAGAGGCAACGCCAACCACCGGAAATCCCCTCTGCGACAAAGCGTTGGCACCGGTTTGAGAACCATTTCCGCCGATCACGATCAATCCGTCAAACCGGTAGACACGCAGCCGTTCAAGGGCCTGCAGCTGTCCCTGCTCCGTCTTGAATTCCGGTGCTCGCGCACTGCCAAGCATGGTACCGCCAAGCTGGATAATACCCGACACGTCACGGTCATCCAGTTGTTCGAAATCTCCATCCATGAGCCCTTCATACCCGTGATGGACGCCAAAAACCTCGAATCCAGACTCGAGGCCGGATCGCACGACGGAGCGAATAGCCGCATTCATCCCAGGGGCATCACCACCGCTTGTCAGAACAGCCAATCTTTTCATTATCACCCTCGAAATATTGATACTTGAACAAATACGTTTGATTGATCTTACAATCTGTACAACTGGAAATCTATCTGTTTTTTGTCTATCTCTGACACGTTTCGTCTGAAATCGTGCTCCAGGATCATAAAAAGGCCATCCCGTGAGACAGCCTTGTTCTAATCTCCTACAGTCCAAGCACGGAAACGCCCTGATCAAAAATCACATCTTTGGGGATGTTGGCTTTGGTCAGGCGTTGCAGATCTTTCTGAAGCTGTGGCCCGATGTGCCCGTCTTTGTCCACCCATTCCTTCACCGTTTCATAGTTGCCATCTCCCTGCAACATCAGGATCTTTTGCGAGAGGGCGTCCATCGCATCTTTCATCTTATCAAAATTAACGCGATACATTCCGGTCTCCTCATCACGGGTGAACGCTCCGTGTTCTTCAAAAAAGTAAAAACGCAACATGTTGGCAATGCCGTGGGCATCCGCAGCACCAAATCTTACCGACCGGAAGATGCTGGCCAGAAATGTTACGTAATGCTGTTTCAGGTTGGCGTTTGTGATCTCGCCCTGCCCCATCAATTTGGTTACCAGAAACAGCCCAACGATATCAGCCTTTCCTTCTTCGAGCGCCGAAGCTTCCTCTTTCATAGCCTCGCGAACAGTACCTTTGCCATTGATTGTGTTCTTGATTCCCAGTCCGTGAGCCACTTCATGAAACATCGTATTGTTGAAAAAGGCGTTGAAATTCACATACTGACGCTGATCGGGAGCGATCAATTCGTTGGCAATCGGAACCAGGATCTTGTCAAATTTGGCGCGCATGGCATTCTCAAGCTGCAGCCGCCGGGTACCCTTTTCGAGTTGCACCTGTTCATCGTTCGGCAGATTTATGGCGATCGTCTTGGCACCGGCATTGGCATCGCCTGCATAATAGACCACGTTGTATGCATTCAGATCGGAATCCGTCCCCGGTTTTTCCTGCTTGTATTTCTCCGGAACCGGCAACTCTTTCTGTAATGCAGGCAGAAACCGGGCGTAATGGGCCAGCCGTTTGCTCCAGTCCTGATCCTTGATCAGCACGTAGGCTTCGTGAGAGGCTTTGTAGCCCAAAAGCTGGTCTTCGTAGGTTTCAATGGGACCGATCACTACATCCAAAACATTATCCTTCATGTCCAGCCAGGCAAAATCACTTTTTTGATAATCATCCGTAAGCAATGCCTGTGCCCGTAATTCGAGATACTTTTTCAGTCCCGGATCCTCAGCCAGTTTCGAGGCTTCCTCCAGTTTTTCAGCCGCATATTTGGTCTTTTCAGCAAAAGCTTCATGATAAGGTATGGAATAGAGGTTACCCTGATCATCACGCCGGACCAACGTATACAGGTCCTTCAATCCTTTTGCATCAGACGACTCGAACTCTTCTTTGGTCATATCCGCCGGATAGAAATGGGCACCGGCTGGCCGGGGACCCACGCCCGGAACAAACGGTTTATTATCTTCCAGCCGGTCCCATGGTCCATAGTTGATCTTCGCATATTGAACATATTGCTGACCCGGAAGCTCAGATAGCAGGGAATCCTCGTTCCCGTATGCTTCCTGCCAATAGATGTCGTCCATTGCTTTGGCTGCATCGATGAGCAAAGGAATCATCTTTTTTTGATTTTCGGTCAGTTTGCTTACATCAGCCGTTAGCTTCACCGTCGTATATTGGTCGAGCCTTTGCTGTATGGACATAGACGTATCATTTGTTGACTGGGACGTTGTTGCGGCAGAATTATTACGATTATTCTCGTGGTTTGTACATGCTTGTGTACCCATCACCAGGATGAGCCCTCCCATCACAAACCATACTTTTACAGTTCGTGTAATCATTTTCAGACCCTCATAATTATTTCGAAATATTATCTGATGAAAATAGATAATTGGCCGCGCCGGAAAAATTAGAAATAAGATTCTCTCGGTTATAAGACTATTCATTCGAGAATTTCCGGGCTTACGCCTACCCGATATTACTAAATAAAAACAATAAGTTAATTCTGATAACATACATCCATATGATCACCTGTTTGCAAAGTCCCCTTTTTGTGTATATTAGCTCTCAATCGGACCTGTTACCCCAAAGAACACTTGCAAGCACATGCCGTATGTCATAGAAAAAGTTGTATCTGCCGGTGAAATAAAGGCATTTCATAAACTGCCTTTTCGCATCTACAAATCGTATCCGAACTGGCGGCCGCAGCTTTACGGTCAGATTGAAAGTGTTTTTGACCGCAAAAAGAATCCGTTCTACAACCATGGCGAATGCGAACGTTTCCTGGCCTACGACGGGAAGGAGGTCGTCGGTCGTTTTGCACTGATGGTCAACCACAGGACAGCCGATCTCTATCAGCCCCGGATGGGGGGTATCGGATTCCTGGAAATAGAAGAAGATCCCGGCTTGTTGCGGGCGATTCTGCGTTTTGCCGCCGAATGGCACCGGCAGAGGGGTTATTGGGCGATGCGGGGTCCCATTAACTTTGGTGAGAACGACAACCACTGGGGACTGTTGGTGGAAAACTATGATGATCCCCCGGTGTTCGGCATGCCCTATCATCCTCCGTACTATAAAGAAATGATCGAAGCGACCCATGCTGAAAAGTGGGATGATCACTACAGCTACGAGCGACGGTTTGACGAACCCTTCCCGGAGCGCATGACCTATATCGCCGACCGGCTGGACGGACGCGAGGGCATCACTTACCGAACCATCACTCCCGAGACCATCGGGCAGGATGCCGAATATATCCGCCAGATTTACAATGCCGCATGGAGCAACCAGGATATCATGGAACGGGAAAATGAATTCACTGAGATTACCCCCGATGGCATGCAAAAGATGGCTGCGGAACTGAAACAGCTCATTCTGCCCAATACGAGTTGGCTGGCCTTTGTGAAAGGTGAACCGGCTTCCTTCATCGCCGATTTCCCGGATCTGAATGAGTTGCTGATCAAGACCGGCGGGCGCATCCGTCCCTGGCATCTGCCGCAACTGTTGCAGTTCAAAAAGAATGTCAAACGATTGCGCGTCATGGCCTTTGGGACAATGCCGCGTTTCCGTAAACTTGGTCTCGAAGCTTTGATCTTTGTAAAAGGTATTGAAGCGATTCGAAAAAGCCACCCCCAAATGGAGCGCCTGGAAGGAGCATGGATCAGCGAGAAAAACTGGCTTATGCGCCGAAGTGTGGAAGCACTGGGCTGTGTCCATCACAAGACACACCGGACCTACCGCTGGGTCTTTGACTAGAAAAGTTCCCTTTGCTTATCACCGGTTAAATGAATATATACGGATAACTAACCTTCGTGTGCTTGGCTATTAAATTTGATGACTATGATGAAGAAGATTGTAGTAATATTACCCCTTTTCTTTTTGGCAGCCTGCCTGGTTCGGGCTCAATCGACCGTAACCACAGGCCGTACCGAAATCACAAAATGGCAGGATGGAAAAAAAGTGGCTCTGTCTCTGACTTATGATGATAATACGATAAACCAGTTCAGGGTCGCACTTCCCCTCATGAACAAGTTCGATTTCAAGGGGACCTTTTTTACGATTACAGGCTCGGTGCCCGGCTCCCAATACAAGCCAAAGTTTATCGGCCGCCCGGTTAAGCAGATCATTGCAGAAACGGCTAAAATTCCGACCAATAAGAGCAACTTCTTCGAACGCGCTTCGGCCATTCGTTTTACCGGGTATGCCGACACGTATAAATATCATGTCAGAGCTGGAGAATTATTTGAAGATGGGCATGTTCAGCAAGCCTACAAAGTGATCGACGAAGGTTATGCGAAGATTCGTGCCGGTGACTTCAAACCTTCAAGCAATGCCGCCGAGGCCAAGAAAGAGCTCGATTATGTGTTATACATAAAACCGAATGTCGACCTGGTGACCTGGAAGCAACTGGAGAAATATGCAAAAGAGGGACACGAAATCGCCGATCACAGTGTATCACACTCTTACCTGTGTGTACTCGATTCGGTTAACCTGGAATATGAACTGGCCAACAGCCGGGAAGACCTGCTGAATCACATCGGTCCCAATGCCACCTTCTCTGCAGAATGCCCGTTCGGGATTGAAGACGCACGCGTAATGCGATTTGCCCATCGCCTGTACCCGGCCCTCCGCAACCGTATGCCCCGTCCCTACCTGGATGAACTCGACCGTGCCAGCAAAGCTGACCCCACAAAATCCGACAAGGAATATGTGCAGTGGCAGCGGGGCCCTCTAACCAAAACACCGATGAGTCTCATGAAGTCGTGGGTGGATACGTCTTTGAAAAAAAATAACATCTGGCTGGTTCTGGTATTCCACGGCATCGACGGCATCGGCTGGGAACCCCTGACCCACCAGGAACTGAATGAGTATTTCACTTATATCAAAAACCGTGAGAATACCATCTGGGAAGCCACTTTCAAGGATGTTACCAAGTATATGAGGGAGCGGGTGGCTGCAAGTGTTCAGACAAAAAAATCGGCGGATAAAATAACGGTCGATCTCGTACACACCCTCAACCCGGCCATTTATACCCTGCCTTTAACACTGAAGACATATGTTCCCGACAACTGGAACAGTGTGAAGATTGTGCAGGGAGATCATCAAAAGGTGATTAAGGCGGGGCATGATGCCGACGGCTCCTTTGTGATGTATCGGGCAATACCTAATGAGCAGGTTATTGTATTGACGAAAGGATAACCCTTACGTTTGCGGTCAGACGGTGCAAAACCGTCAGACCGCTGAATGGGACACGAAAACCTCATTTTACATGGTAATCGAGTAGTTTCCAGGTATACTTTGCTAGATAATTCCACTCTGCATGTGTTACTTGAACAATACCTATTCCCGCTTTGAACCATGTATCCTGCGAAAAAAAGGCATTGATTCCTCCTCCTCCTGTAGAAATCCGGTATACATCAGTAAATGTGCCTGCAGGAACACTCAAAGTATCCCTGGATACCACCCGGCTGCTATCCGGACCGAGTCTCCAGCCATTTCCAGTTTGGAAGGGGAAAACATATATATGGTATATGTGTTTCTTTCCGTTTGAAAAGACAGCGAGATATGGAGATACAAGAACACTGTCCCCAGACAAGATCACATACGTTGTATCTATCCGGGAAGCTGTCGGATGCATGTTCTTGGGCCAGACGGTCTGCCAGATGGTAGCCGGTGTACCGTCCGGATACTTTGTTGTACCTATAATGGAAACCCGCAGGGTATCTGTGACCAGAGCCTGTCCCCAGCGATGGCCATAGGCGGTATCGGTTACTGCGTATGTCCACGAATCCCCCACTTTGTTGGGAAACCATTGCAAGGCTTCATGCTGATCGGAAAACCCGTTGTTTTGGCAGGCGGCAAGTCCTGCGACTACGAGGATTAAGAGCCATGGGAATATGAGTTTAGGTTTCATTTTAATCTCCTTTTTTACCATTCCTTGAAATTCCTTTCTATGAGACAACATATAGCCTTCAGTAAAACATACAATAAGGAGCTTCTACCGTTTTCTGAGTTCCCATGTGATCAGTCACTGTCACTTCCACATCCACTCCGGCATACTGGGTATTTCCCGTCAGATCGAATACAGGATCATACCCGCCATTTAACCACGTTCCGCAACCACTTCCACAACCGATACACTCGGGTTGAGATGCACCCGTTGCCGCAATGACCGGTTTTGAAGTCTTGCACCGATATTCATACTGCCAGTGATACGAATAAGGTGTTATTCCGCCAGTGACAGTAGCTCTCCACGTACCGGCCTCCCCATTGGAAAGACTGGTGGGGCCATTAACACTAACGTTCAAGGGAGGAGCCGGTGTGTAACTGACTTTGGATACGTAGACCTGCCACATGCCGTTGCGCTGATCCGCCCACGTGGCCCAGGCCGAGCTGTCGTAAGCGGCAATGCCGATATAGTCGCCAGCATATCCAGCTGCAAATAAATTCTGATTCATGGTTGTATTAATAGACTCCGTAACATGTGAGACGTCACTGACTTTCAACGTCTTAAAGCTTCCTCCCCCATCGGATGAATACGCCACCCAGGTGTCGGTTTCCCAGTTCGAACTGGAATTCAGGGCATAATATGCCACACTTACAATCCCGGTATTCGGTGCAACCGCAATCCATGGAAACCAGGCCTGAACGGCGTTGCTCTCGCTGACAGTAACCGGACTTGACCAACTATTGCCATCGTCCGAATAACGCACTCGGATCACCGATTTCCCGCCAACCTCCTCGGCATAGGCGATATAAATCCTTCCATTACAGTTATCGTTGCTCTGATCCACGGCAATGGAAGGGAAATCATTGACCCGGGTATTATCAAATTTTGAATCACCTTGAGATCCGTTAGGATCCATTCCATTAACTGAAAAAGCTTGTACAGCACCATTAAAATCCTTTCCTCCATCAGTCGATTCATCAAACATGACTCCTTGTGACGGCGGCCCACTAGTTCCCAAATCTTCCCAACATACATAAACGTTTCCATTTGGACCGGTAGCGATATCAGGTCCTTTGCCATAGTGACTGCTTGAAAAAGTTTTTGGAGAAGAAAACGACTGCCCCCCATCGGTAGATCGATTAAAATGAATGTTCAAATCCACATCCCAAGCCGCATATAAATTGCTAGCATAAGGACTTCCCGAATAATTATCTGCCGCAATCATATCTTTATCAAATCCTGGCTCGGAAGTGGATAATCCGGGCACTTTATTATTCCAAGACGTACCCCCATTAGGTGATTTAAACACATAATATCCATCTCCTAAGCCATAGCTAGTATTCCATCTAATTGTGGAAATATAGCCATTCCCGTTGGCATCAAAGGTAACGGAAGGATCTCCGGCAATGGTTGTCGTATTGTGTATACCAGGTAACGAGTTAGCTCCCTGCCAGGTATTCCCGCCATCGTTGCTCACGTAGTAGCCCTGCTCAGCCGGGATCGTATTGGCACTAATGATCATATTGTTCGGATTGGTCGGGTTGATCGCAATCTGTTCCTCAGCCTGAACCGTGTCGCCGGCAGGATCATAATGAACCCGAACATCCTGATAATCATTGGCCGGAATTGTTGTTGTGTTCGCCTGGGTCTGTATCGTCGGATAGGGAACCGCATTGTACGCCGGCATTGCCCCGGGCGAGAGGTTCGGATTCATATCATAAGAGAGAAAATTAGGAAGACTCGTCAGGCCAGATATCCGGTTTCCCGCTGCGGTTCCTTTAATTGAAGACCGGGTATCATTCGCATTCCCCTTCAGTCCCGAAATCCGGTCACAGGCAAAAAAACCTGCGATCACCAACATAACACACACGCATATATATATATGACTTTGTAGCAATTCTCACATGTTTCATGGTCAGCCTCCCTGACAGATGAGTACCTACTTCAATTGTAATTACACAATAATCAGGGAAAATACAATTAGAATTAACGCGGTTAGTGTAAGTATCGACATAGCAAATCATTATGCGCTTTTTGAATTTTATCCCTCATTTGTTCACTCTTGTGGGGCCGCTGCCGGGAGAATACAATACGGTCTTTATACAAGTACGATGTGTGTCGTGAGGCTGCCCAAAAAGTGTTAATGATAAAGTTAAGGTTTAATTAATTTAGATTTAGGTCTGGCTATTCAGTTAAACAATCCCCACGATCTCCTCCCTTGAGGGAGGATTAGGGTGGATGTTACCCCGCATCTCATTGCTTCACAATCGGTTTCATTATGATAAGCTTGGTCACACCCCCTATAAGTCTCCCCCGCGGCGGAATATGGGAAGAATGGTTTTTTACCTGTAAAATAACGTGAGTTCGATATTGGTACCCACTCACTTGCCATTATTTCCGCAGATGGGGGAAATCTCTCCGGGTACACAACCCTCCGACCGTACAAGCGCTGGCATAAACAAGCAGCGTCTGTTAGTACCACGCACAAATAAGATTCGTGAACTGCAAAGAGAAACTATAGCGTTTACCTGTTTTCAACAGGAACTTTCTCATGTCACGATTGGATCATTCGACGATCGTTCTTGCAACTCGTCTTACCTGATGATACCGCCCGATTTGTTCTTATATATGGGTAAAACGCACAGAAACTGTGAAACGGGCAATGTCGTTGGAGAAAGCTCTCCGACCTACAATTAAAACCGTCAGCCCGTTGCGCTTTGCGCCAATATAAAATCAAAAATTTGCCGGGCTACATCCTTTTTTGCGCCGCTGATCTTTTTTTCCTGATCTTGGCTGATCAGAACTACGTTATTGGTATCGGATTCGAATCCCTCGTTTTTGCCGGCTACGGTGTTGGCTACGACCCAGTCGATTTTCTTATTATTGAGTTTTTGCCGGGCATTGTTTTCAAGATCCTGAGTCTCCATGGCAAAGCCAACGATCAGCTGACCGGCCTTCCGGTGCTCACCGAGCCATTTGAGGATATCCCGTGTCGGTTTAAGGGATAGCGACAGCTCTTTCCCGTCTTTCTTGATTTTCTGATCGGAAACGTGTTCCGGGGCATAGTCGGAGACCGCGGCCGTCATCACGATGACATCATAATCCGCGTATTTCTTCACCTTCTCAAAAAGCTCAGAGGCACTCACAAACGTATCCGAATCCATTCCATCGGGTACAGTCAAATTCACTTTCCCATGGAGCAGGGTTACGTCTGCACCAAGACTGCGAGCAGCTTCGGCCATGGCCCAGCCCATCTTTCCGGAACTCGGATTGGAGATGAAACGGACCGGGTCGATGAATTCCCGGGTGGGTCCGGCTGTAACGAGAACCTTTTTACCCGAAAGGGGGCCTTTCTTCTGTCCGGGACCTTCACCCAGAAGCCGGTCAATAAATTCGACGATAGTCTCCGGCTCGGGCATGCGTCCCTCGTCGTTCATTCCGCTGGCCAGGTATCCTTCTTCCGGCTCCATGATGTGGAAGTCAAAAGTCGCAGCCTTCTTCAGGTTTTCCTGCATCGCCGGGGAACGGAACATACCGCCATCCATTACCGGACAAAGGAGTACCGGGCATCGGGAGGCCATCACGGCAGCCGTCAGCATGTTATCACTCAGACCATGAACGATCTTGGCCAATGTGTTTGCGGTGCAGGGAGCGATGACCAGCAAGTCGGCCCACTCCGCCCAGTGGATGTGACGAACCCAATCTTCAGAAGAGCCGGGTTGATTTGGATCGGTAGTATAGACAGGGACGTCGGTTCGTGTAAGAGCCCGGAAGGTCTCAGAACCAACAAAGCGGGTAGCCGAAGGGGTCATCATTACCCGTACTTCAGCTCCCGCCTTCTGTAATAATCGTAAAAGGAAGACCGATTTATACGCTGCGATACTGCCCGTAACGCCTAAAAGTATGCGTTTGCCGGCAAGCATACCGTCTTATTGTTTCGGAGCTTCCGGCATCCGGTGATAGATCTCACCATTTTCCATTTCATCGAGAGACCGCTGCGCTGCATGCGGGCGACGCTCGAATTCCTTGGAGATGCGTTCTTGTTCTTCATTAAAAGAAAAATCGTCTTCTTCATCAAAGCCTTCGAAATACTTCAGTTTTTCGTCGAGCTCCATCTTTTCGCGTGCTGCGATCTGGCGTGCTCTCTTGGCCATGATGGTAATCGTTTCGTAGATATTGCCGGTCTGTTCCTGAAGATTTTCGACATTGCGTGTTTTAGCAGGCATAAGATATAATCAGCTTGAATGTACTTTGTTATTATGTATAAAAGACTGAACCAGTGATTTCACACGGTTATAAGCCTTTTCCAGATTGTCATTAACGACGGAGACGTCAAATTGTTTCTCGTATCCCAGTTCCATCTTTGCACGCTCCAGTCGCTCAGCGAGTGTCTTATCGTTCTCGCTGCCGCGTTTCAATAACCGGTTTTGCAATTCTTCCATCGAAGGCGGCTTGATAAAGATGCTCAGGCATCGATCACCGAACGCTTTCTTGATATTGACAGCGCCTTTCACCTCGACGTCAAACAAAATAAAATATCCTTTTTTCAACTGTTTATCAATCTCTGAACGCAGGGTACCGTACCGTTTCCCGTTATAAAATTCCTCCCACTCGAGAAAATCGCCCTGATCGATATGCTGCTGGAACTCAT
>DATFNI010000409.1:0-4228 GCA_035266485.1 Balneolales bacterium | reverse complement strand
CCAGTTCTCTCGCCTGGGTTGTGAATCCGTACCTGACAAGCATGACGGAGTAGAGGTAGTTCGCATTGATCCATATTGGTCCCCGCCAGTTGGAATACGGAACAATGATGTTGTGATTATTATAATCGGGGTCCTGTTTGGAAAGACTGCGGAGCCCGTATCCGGATAACATGTAATTCGTGTTCCAGAGATATTTTTCGATCATCGTACGTCCCTCGCTCAGTGGCAATAGCCCCTGAAAAAGGGGAACAAAATTCTGGAAACTGATCCGTTTTATAGGTTCTCCGTTATCCCTCCTGATATTCCAGAATGAGTGATCCCTGGGAAACCAAAGGTAATGCATCATGGCATCTTTGAGAGCCTGGGCTTTTCGTTTGAAATAGGCCTCGTCTTCGTTATACCCGAGATGACGGGCGATGACAGCCATACTCAGGTATTCACGGAGTTGCCATGTATTCATATCTGCGGCGATGATGGCTCCCCGATCATGTGGATTATTTGTAAGGACTACACTATTGTCTACCCCCGACTCGCCGGCATTATCCCAGTAAAAAAGTCCGTAATGTGCATCAAACTGCGTTTTCTCCCTGTAGGCTAAAACTTCCTTTAATTTTGGATATACTTTTTTGATCCATGTAAAGTTGCCAAGTCTGCGCGAGGCAATGAGAGCGCCCTGGGAAAGGAACGGTTTCATTGCAAATTTTCCGAATACAGGACGTGGTCCCTTGGGCGTGATACAGCCGGATACATACCCGCTGTCATCCACAGCTTTTGCAAAATTCAACACCCACCACTTCAAATATTTCGCCTTATTCACGCTTTCGGCGGCAAGGTGACACCCGATAAAGAACCCATCCCAATCCCACATCTGCGTGTAGTAACCCGCCGGAATCAGATAATCATGCGGAATATAGCCGCTGGCCTTTCGGATGGATTGTGGTTCAAGTTTCCGGAAAGACCGATCAACCTGATGATAGAGATTCTGAATTTGGGTATGGCTCACGTGGGCCGCCTCCTGCAAGGGCGTTTCTCCTTTTTGTGCCAATGTTATTTTAGAGCAAAGCAGTGGAGAACAGATTGCAATGATCAGTACAACCGAAAGATTGTGGATATATTTCTTCATATCGACTTTTATCCAAAAAATATAGTGCTTACTCAACTACGCTATTCCTGTTCCACCAGATATAAAACAGGCCGGTAATGGTAATGAGACCTCCCCACCATAGATCCGGGTGCAAATGTCCAACTTCCGAGGTTTCGGGCAGGGTAATATACAAGTTCAAGAACCCGGCAATGACTACAAGAATTCCTATCATGGTCAGCATCCAACCTACGAAATACCAGATGGGCTTCATGCTTTTTTGTTCTTCGTTCATGGTAAGGGGAGTGTGTTAAAGTGTTAAAGTGTAAAGGTGTTAAGGAGGCTTCCGGTTTTATTACTGTTCACTGTTTACTGATGACTGCTTACTGATGACTGTCTTTTTACCAAAGCCAAACATTCAGAACGACAAAAATTACTAAGGTGATGGATGCCCAGAATTCCGGCCTTTTGTGAAGTGGATAGACGGTCTTTTCCACTTTTTCTGTTAACCCACGAACGAGCCCCTTAAGCTCTTCCTCGGATCGCTTCTTTGTGAAAGCACTGATGCCTACGGCAAAGATCGTGGCAATCAGCCAGGCCCACCAGGCTCTCCAGAAGTTGGCGGCCATGACACTGGCCGTTTTGGCGGGTGTGATTGCCGCCGGTGAAATCCAGTTAAATTGCAGGGCAAGGAACATGATAAGTGAGCTGGTCATCCCGATGAGCATCCCCCAGAACGCGCCATGGCCGGTGATGCGTTTCGAAAACATCCCTAACAGAACGATGGCTGCGGCAGGTGCAAGAATAAAAGAAACGATAGCCTGCAGAAAATCGATGATGGTCGGCATGCTTCGCGCCCAGTATGCTCCGCCGATACTCAGGAGGATGCCGACGATAGTTGCCATGCGCCCCATCCACATCAACTTCTTATGTGATGCTTCTTTGTTGATCACCGACTGGTAGATATCGTAGGTCCACACGGCCGTGAAGGCACTCATATTGCCGGCTTGCCCCGCCATGAACATAGCCACCAGAGTAGTCACCCCCAGCCCAATCATCCCGGAGGGGAAATAACGCATCATCAACAACGGAATGACAGAGTCGTAATTGACCTTCGCTCCATCATGGAGCAGATGGAATCCACTCTGGGGATTGTGCAGGAGAGTCAGGGCAATCATTCCCGATCCGACAACAACGAAACCCAGCAGTAACTTGAAATAGGAGCCGATGATAGGTGTTAGTTGTGCAGAACGGAGATCTTTTGCCGAGAAAGCCCGCTGGATAATCAGGAAATCGGTCGTCCAATAACCGAACCCGATAGCAAAGCCGAGACCCAGCACCAGCCCGCCCCAGGTCACCATCATCGGGTTGGCGGCCGGTGTGGCTGAGGTCGACCAGATAGAGGTGTACATCGCCGGGAGACGGGTCATGATTTCTGAGGGGCTTTTCAAATCGACGAGACCTAAAATGGGAATAAGCAGAATACCCGACCAGATCAGGAAAAACTGAACGACCTCGGTGAAGATTGCCGACAGCAGACCGCTGAGTGTAACATACAGTGCTACCAGTCCGGCGGATAGCCAGATGCATAAATCCCAGTTCCACCCCACGAATGTGTGTAACACAAGGGCCAGGGCATAGAGGGCTATTCCGGAGACGAGGATCGTCATAACCGCAAATGCAATGGCATTAAGAACGCGCGTTTTTTCATCGTACCGGTGTTTGAGATAACCCGGTATGGACTTGATGCGGCTCTTGTAATAGAAGGGCATCATAAACACACCCAGAAACAGCATGGCAGGGATGGCTCCGATCAGGTAAAAATGTGCGGCGTAGAGCCCGTACTTAACTGATTGCCCGGCATAACCAATGACTTCCATCGCACCCATATTGGCGGACATGAACGCTACCCCCGCAACCCATGCACTGTTCTTCCGGCCAGCCAGAAAGAAATCCTCATCATTCTTCGTATACCGTTTCAGATAGAACCCCATCCAAACGACAAACCCGATATATACCAATAAGATAGCCCAGTCAATAACTGAAAGGTGGATGATTTCCATAAGTGAATTTCAAAGTTATGTTATACCGATGAAAATGATCACAGCAACCCTGTTACAATCGATCTTATCGAAAATAGCGCTTCCACAGGATGTAACCGTGTTAATGATAACATTGCCAGTTGCCTATATATAATGAAACGACTTCAAATTCAATAGGCAGCATTAAAACCTTCAGTAGGTTTTTTAAGTGAGACACTCTTATAGGTATAGAAGTCCATGATCTAAGACATAATAATTCTTTGAACTTAGTTGTGTCGCAATTTTGAAACACGGATCATGCTGTACGTTAGAGGGGTGGGCTTTTTCTGAAGTGCGATTGGTTAAATGTGATAGTAATTGAGATCAGGTGTTGCAATTGAGAAGGATAAACCTTAAGGTATGTTACCGGAAACATGGCGTCTCAGTGTAAATAGAAACCATATTTCACTATTTCAACCATGATCTTACAAAGTAATAACTGGAGTACCGATTCGAAAACGACGAGGCAATAAATGAATGATTTATTCTCACTGGAAGACAGGGTGGCACTGGTGACCGGAGGTGGGACCGGTTTGGGCTTGGCAATTGCAAAAACGTTTATTGATGCCGGAGCTACCGTTGTGATCACAGGAAGGCGGAAGGATGTGCTCAGGGAGGCGACGGAAAAGCTGGGTCAGTCATCTCATTACATCGTTAACGATATTCGTGAATTGAAAACGCTCCCAGCATTGGCCAATCAAATAGAAACCGAAATCGGTCCGATTGATATACTGGTAAATAATGCGGGCGTCAATTTAAAAAAAATAGCTACAGAAATAACCGATGATGAGTTTTCAAATATCATCCAGACGAATCTGAACGGGTTATTTTCCCTGACCAGAGAAGTAGCTAAAAAGATGGTTGCCCGGAAGCGCGGCAGTATCATCATGATTACATCGATGGCTGCCATGTATGGACTCTCTCAGGTTGCTGCTTATTCAGCCTCAAAATCAGGTGTTCTTGGAATGACACGTGTTTTGGCCTCTGATCTTTCTCCTGAAGGTGTTCGTGTCAATGCCATTGCACCAGGATTTATTGAATCGCCAATGTTGCTCAAAGCGCTGGA
>DATFNI010000408.1:0-7259 GCA_035266485.1 Balneolales bacterium | reverse complement strand
CGCAAAAACATGGGGACTAAATATCAAAAGGATCGGAATCATGGGATTTTCAGCGGGAGGACATCTTGCATCAACAGTCGGAACCCACTGGGATAATGGACAGAACGACAGCAAGGACCCCCTGAAACGAGTTAGCTCACGTCCCGATTTCATGATCCTCGGGTATCCGGTCATCACTATGGAAGATTCGTTTACTCATGAGGGGTCTAAACACGAATTGCTGGGAAAACATCCGGATCCCAAACTTGTGGAGCTTTTGTCCAATGAAAAACATGTGACATCACAAACACCGCCAACGTTTATATTCCAGGCTACAACTGATCATACTGTTCCGGTACAAAACAGCGTCGCCTTTTATGAAGCACTACACAAACACGGAGTACCTGTTGAGATGCATCTTTACGCTCAGGGTCCACACGGTTTCGGACTGGCACAAAAATTTCCCTTGCTTAAAACCTGGCCCGGGTTATGTGAAAACTGGATGAAGTTCATGGGATTCCTTGCCCCACCGGCACCGGTTACTAAGTAATACTAACCATGACGTGCGACAGCCCTGTGAAGTGACTTTATTTTATCATAGATCGCACATTGGTAAGCCCCATCGGCTGATTCACGCCGACAATGGGCTTTTTTTGTTGACTGCTGCTGCAAGTACGAGCAATATGGTCATCACATATGTTATGGAATGAGGAGGGCAGCAATCAATCATAATGGTTAATTGCTAAAGTGTAACCTGTCTTGGTTACTATTACTTTATTTATACACGGCAACAGTAAGGTTTTTTTAACAGGTGTGATTTTTTACTTGCATTGTATTTGTTAAGTCAATATGTTATCGTTAACATAATTTAGAGCCGGGAATGCTGATTAATCAATAATATGGGTCGATTGGCGGGCAGTTCTCAAATGTGTAAAAAAATGTATGATCGTGTGACGTTTTTTTTCCTGTTTAATAAAAGCGCTTACATTATTTGCGGCAAAACTAAAAAGACTACGATTTTATGCAACAAGGTCTTACGGTTATGATAAAATGATTCAGGTATGTTCATAATTGGTAATAAATCCCTTATTCCATCAGCATAATGGTTAAATCTGGTTTTATTGATAGTGTGATATCGGCTTGCCAGGTATGGTTAATAAGTGAGACACAACAGCTTGAGTCTGCTTTCATTCAAATATTTACGGCAAACGATCTACTGACAAGGTGAAAACAGTTATGGAGTACGATGATATTTACCACAGCTCAGCAGGCATTCTCGTCTGATTACAGGGAGACAGCCTGAAAATTGAAACAATAATTAACGTTTAATCTTCATCTATACGGAATCGGTGTATGGAAAAAATCGCACTTAATTTTGTAGACTGGATCATAATAGCCATTTACTTCGGCTTTATAATCGGTATAGGATTTTATCTGAGAAAATTCACGAAAAGCGAGTCTGACTTTTTTCTCGCCGGTAGAAAAAACAGTGCATGGGTAGCAGGCCTTGCTTTTCTATCGGCTAATATGGGGGCCCTCGAGCTGATGGGGATGGCCGGAGATACGTTCAAATATGGAATGTATGTGGCCCATTTCTATTGGATTGGAGCCGTCCCGGCGATGCTGTTCCTTGCTATTTATATGATGCCCTTTTATTACAGCGCCAAGATAAAGTCCGTCCCTGGCTATCTTAAACTCCGTTTCGACGAGAAAACGCGTGTACTTAACGCCATCTCTTTTGCTATCATGACCCTGCTTGTAGCCGGCATCAACCTGTATGCCATGGCACTGATCTTTCACACTTTCCTCGCCTGGGACTGGAACGTAAGCATGTGGGTCTCGGCCATAACTGTGGCCATTTATGTTACGATGAGCGGCTTGTTGTCTGCTATTTTTACAGAAATTGTTCAATTCTTCCTGATCTGGTTTGGTCTGCTCCTAGTCGTTGTTCTGGGGCTTATTGATGTTGGCGGTTTCCATCAGGTCTTTGCCCATATTCCGCAATCATTTCAATCGCTGTGGGCAACATCGGGCAATGCCTCGCAAAACGGGATGATGGTTACCTGGGGTGGTATCGTACTCGGACTTGGGTTCGTCCTATCATTTGGTTACTGGACGACCGACTTCCTGGTTGTCCAGCGCGCTTTTTCGGCCAAGGATCTGCGTTCAGCCAGGATGACACCGATTATCGCATCCTTCTTCAAAATGGCCCTGCCTTTTATCGTTGTCATGGCAGGATTGATTGCCCTCGTGCTTGCCAAAGAGTCCGGAACCGGGTTTCATCTGATTCATGATGCCAACGGCGCTATCAACTACGACTCAGCGCTCCCACAGCTACTTAAGCGGTATTATCCAAATGGGTTGCTTGGACTTGGTGTGACAGCCCTGCTTGCCGGGTTTATGGCAGGCCAGGCCGGCAACATCAGCGCTTTCAACACCGTCTGGACCTATGATATCTACCAGTCTGTTATCAAACCCGACGCTACAGATGCCCATTTGCTTTGGGTTGGTCGCGTTGCAACCCTCGTTGGAATCGTTATCAGTGTTATTACAGCATACTGGGCGATGCATATGCCAACAATCATGGACTATATGCAGGCCATTTTCTCATGGGTCAATGCGCCTCTCTTTGCAACGATGTTATTGGGTATGTTCATCACGTGGATCACACCAACCGGGGCTTTCTGGGGCCTGTTGATCGGCATGGTTAGCTCATTCGGAATGTATATCGGCGTCAAGTTTGAATGGATCGCTAAAGGCTCGATCACCTTTTCTCATGTGGCAAGCGATATGGCAGCTAATTTCTGGCGCGCCTGGTGGGCCTGGCTAATCTGTTTCCTGGCAACGATCATTATCAGTCTGTTTACTCAAAAGAGGCCGAAAGAAGAATTGGTCGGCCTTGTGAAAGGCTTAACAAAAGAGAAAACTGCCGGTGAGTATCCGTTTTATAAGGAACCCGGATTCTACGCAATCATTTCATTCATCGTGTTCCTCGCACTGAACATCTATTTCTGGTAAAAGAAAGGAATTAATATGGAAAATGAAGAAAAAGGAATGAGACCCATCTGGTATTTTGTAGGTATTATCTTGTGCCTGATGGGTTTCGTGATAACACTTTCCGGTATTTATTACGTGATTTATCCGAATCAGAGTCACACTGTACTCCATAACATTCATCCCGATCTTTGGTGGGGAATCATAATGATGATCTCCGGAGTGATCTTCTGGTGGAAAACTAAAGATGTAACCATTAAATAAATCTTAGAACAATGGATTCCTTATATGATAAGGTGAGGACGACTTTTGAATCTCAATATGATAACGAGCCGCTGCTCATTCGCTCTCCGGGCCGGGTTAACCTGATAGGCGAACATACTGATTACAACGAAGGATTTGTACTCCCCGCCGCAATCGATAAAGTGATCGTCTTCGGTCTGGGCAAAAACAATTCAACAAAGGGCAGGATATATTCGGTCGACATGAAGCAGTCGTTTGAATTCGACATTTCGGCCGAACCATTTGTAAAGTCCGATCTCCACTGGCCTAACTACATATTGGGGGCTGTAGAACAGTTGAAAAAAGCCGGACATAAAATTGGTGGCTTCGACTGCGCCTTCGGTGGAGATATTCCGATCGGGGCCGGACTCTCTTCATCAGCTGCCGTAGAAGGGGGACTCCTTTTCGGATTGACACAGTTGTTTGATCTGGATGTCGATAAGCTGACCATGGTTCAAATGGGGGTAAGAACGGAGAATGATTTTGTTGGTGTAAATTGCGGAATCATGGACCAGTTCATCAATATCTTTGGCGAAGATCACCAGGTCATCAAACTTGATTGCCGTTCGCTGGATTTCGAGTTAGTTCCCTTTGAACGTGATGATGTCCGCGTAGTCCTTTGCGATACACAAGTGCGCCGCGAATTGGCTTCTTCCGAGTACAACGTTCGGCGCAAACAGTGCGAAGACGGTGTCGCGATCCTAAAAAAATACGACGCCGGCATCAACAGCCTGAGGGACGTTACTATTGAGATGTTGAAACGGCATAAAGATGAATTTGATCCGATCATCTACAAACGATGCAAATATGTCGTTGAGGAAAACAACAGGGTGCTTGCGGCCTGCAATGATCTCAGCCGCAATGACTTCAAGGCTTTTGGAAAACGCATGTTTCAATCTCATGATGGTCTGAGTAATGAGTACGAGGTAAGTTGTGAGGAACTGGACGTGTTGGTTGAAGAAGCCAGAAAGGTTGAAGGAGTGCTCGGCTCACGCATGATGGGCGCCGGCTTTGGGGGCTGCACCATTAATATTGTCGAAGAAGAACATCTTGAATCGTTTACAGCACATATTCAAAAAGCCTACAAAGACAGGACGGGGAAATCGATCAAGGTCTACAAAACGAGCATTGATGCCGGTACCGAAGTGGTAACCGAAGAGGAGAAAACCAGGAAACTGGTTTAAATATCAAGTGTTGTAACCAGAAAATCAATAATTAGATACTTCTTGCATGCATTACGTTGCCTGGGCTTATCGATTTCCAGAATAGTAGTTCCGGCGACATTATGAATCTCAATACTCACGACTAATCATGGACTTTTCCTTTTCAGAACATCCGCATCGGCGTTTTAATCCATTGAATGGTGAATGGTTACAAGTGTCTCCACAGCGTGCAAAACGTCCCTGGCAGGGTCAACAAGAAGAGACACCGGGAGACACCCGGCCGGATTATGACCCAAAATGTTATTTGTGTCCCGGTAATTCGAGAGCTGGCGGGACGACTCAGAATCCACAGTATGAATCGACATTTGTTTTTACAAATGATTTTAGTGCTCTTCTTGAGAATACCCCAACTGCAGATTATAATAAGGATGATTTGTTGATCGCCAGAGGAGAGCAGGGCATCTGTCGTGTAATCTGTTTCTCACCGCGTCATAACCTAACGCTCCCGGATTTAGAGATAAGTCAGATTCGCAATGTGGTGGATGTTTGGACGAACGAATATCGCACCCTGGGTGAAAAGCCGAATATCAACTACGTGCAAATTTTCGAGAATAAAGGGGAGATGATGGGATGCAGCAATCCGCATCCTCATGGCCAGATCTGGGCACAACAAACGATCCCTGTGGAACCGGCAAAAGAACTGCATCAGCAGACTGAATACTTGAAAGAGCATGATCATTGTCTGTTGTGCGATTATCTTAACCTTGAACAACAGCAAAAAGGAAGAATTGTTCTCGAGAATGATCATTTTATGGTTATGGTTCCGTTTTGGGCCGTATGGCCTTTCGAGACCCTGGTTGTTGCCAAACGGCATTTTGCCCGTTTTACGGATTTAACGGATGATGAAAAGGGCGGACTTGCCGATATCATCAAACGAATTACCACCCGGTATGATAATCTGTTTAATGTGAGTTTCCCTTATTCTGCTGGTTTTCATCCCGCACCAACTGATGGCAATGATCACCCGGAATGGCATTTCCACATGCATTTTTATCCGCCGTTGCTTCGCTCGGCGACTGTCAAAAAGTTCATGGTCGGTTACGAAATGCTCGCAAATGCCCAACGGGACATCACTGCTGAGTTGAGTGCAGCCAGATTGCGTGAACTGCCCGAGGTTCATTATAAAAAACATTAGATGCTTAGTCGCCAGTTACCAGGTAGTCTGTTTTTGTAATATTTTATGCGTCCAAATGTGTGATATATGCACCTTATATTAATAAGGTTAATAATCTATTAATCGTAGTGTTGGTATTGTAAATGATAAAAAATCTGGTCATTTCTATAATAATTGTCTTTGTCTTAACGTCGGTCGGTCGTTCTCAGAACCTCATAAATATCGACGCCTCTAAAGTAGAGACTAAGGTAAAATCAGGCGAATATCACATGGGAAACCCCGGGCCTGCGGGCAAGGAGATCGAAATAAACAATCACTACATGACGATTGGCGGAAAGCCCGTCTTACCGGTAATGGGGGAAGTACATTATGTGCGGTACCCGAAAAATGAATGGCAGGATATCCTGCTCAAGATGAAGGCCAATGGAATAGATATCGTTTCAACCTACGTTTTCTGGATCTATCATGAAGAGATCGAAGGACAGTTTGATTGGTCTGGTAACAGGGACCTTCGGGCGTTTTTGAAGTTATGCCAAAAAGATGGTCTCCACGTATTCGTCCGAATCGGTCCGTGGTGCCACGGTGAAGTCAGAAATGGCGGTTTTCCGGACTGGCTGCTACAGAAAAAATATATTCATCCACGTTCCAACGATCCCGTTTTTCAACACTATGTGAAGCAGTATTTTCACCAGATCGGTTTGCAGATGAAGGGACTGATGTATAAGGATGGCGGTCCGGTTATAGGCATCCAGCTGGAGAACGAATATTCCGGTGGATCTCAGGGAGAAAAGTACATCATGTGGCTGAAAAAGACGGCCATCGCGGACGGTATGGACGTACCCATGTATACTGTAACGGGTTGGGGAAATGCATCGATACCAAAAGATCAGGTAATCCCGCTTTGGGGCGGGTATCCGGGCGCACCATGGAATCCGAATCTTAAAAAGATTACAGATAGTCAGAGCTTCGTATTCGGAGATCTGCGAAGCAGCGGGAATATCTTTCAGGGAAAAACCGGGAATGGTTATCATCCTGATACTAAAATTTATCCCTTTTTTACGGTAGAGATGGGCGTAGGTAATGAGATCACCTACCACAGACGACCGGTCTTCAGCGGCATTGATGGCCTTTCTATTGCAATAACACGCTTGGGTTCAGGTGCCAGCCTGCTCGGCTATTATATGTTTGCAGGGGGAGCCGATCAGGTGGGCACGCTAACTACACTGGAAGAGGACCGCAGAAATACGGGGTACTGGAATCGGTACCCGATTATATCATACGATTTTCAGGCGGCCATACGGGAAACAGGCGAACTGGCCCCATCTTATTACCAGATTAAGAAGCTGCACTATTTTGTCAATGAATTCGGCAGTCGCCTTGCGCCCATGATGCCGGTGATTGGTCCACAAACAGACCCACACAAAAATCTCCTCTATTCTGTGCGATCAAATGGGGAGTCCGGCTATGTGTTTGGTGTCAACTATTACCGGGGCTTTCAGAAACCAACACAAAAGGACGTCCAGTTTGATATCAGGCTCAAAGGGCAAAGAGTGAAGTTCCCCGCCACGCCGGTGAACATCCCTGATAGTTGCGACTTTATATGGCCATTCAACTTCCATATGAACAAGGTCTTGTTGAAGTATGCAACCGCCCAGCCGCTATGCAGG
>DATFNI010000407.1:0-5700 GCA_035266485.1 Balneolales bacterium | reverse complement strand
GGATTTCTTAGTCTCATAATCAAAATGAGCGCTGTCTGCGGTCACGAGAAGACTATCGTCGAGTGAAAAATGGCCCTGCCCGTCATCCATTAACATATAATGCCATTGGCTGCCGCTTGTGGTTTGAGCAGTCTCAGTTATGATGATCCTGCCAACGAGGTGCCCCGGCAAAATGGACTCAGGTATACTCATATTGGAGAGTTGTATATGAAGTCCCGTTGATCCCTGTTGTTGTAAAGGCATTCCTGTCAGCGAATCCTGGGCAAAAACCCGCTGCAGTATGCCGGGTAGTAACAGACATACAAATAGAACTGCATAGAATACCGCTCGAAGATGCCGGTTCATGAGATTGGATCAAACAGAGAAATTAACATTGGGGTCGTTTAATTTACGGACTTACATGCTTATTTGTTATACAAGAAGTGATTTAGGTGGTCGTTGATTTTTACTATTTACCTGTCCGGCGAGATAAAATGGATTCCGGATTGATTTTTATAAGGGGCGGGTTTGTTGGAGTGACACCACGACCGTTATTTATTTACCGGTTATTGCAAACGGATACAATAATTACTCAACTAGTTAGTTATTAAGTAAAATAATTGCTACCTTAGACACTAAATTATAAACAAAATCTTTGCATCTATGGAACATTTGACCCTGGAGACCTTCAAAGATAAGGTATTCGATTACGAGCATAATAAGGAATGGAAATTCGAAGGTGATCTTCCATGCATCATCGACTTTTACGCCGATTGGTGCCAGCCCTGTAAAATGGTAGCGCCGGTGCTCGAAGAATTGTCCAAAGAATATGAGGGTAAAATTAATATTTATAAAGTAGACACGGAAGATCAGCAGGAATTGGCCGGTATGTTTGGCATCCGGAGTATTCCATCGCTTTTGTTCTGTCCTAAAGACAGTCAGCCCCAAATGGCAGCCGGTGCCATGCCGAAGGCATCATTTGTCAATGCCATAAACAGTGTATTACTGGCCGAAAAGAAAGAAGAAGAAAAAGAAGCTTAATGCCTTACTATAAGGTTGACGTAAAGAGCTCCGGCATCGCGTTGCCGGGGCTCTTTTTCTTTGGTAATACAGTAAACCGCGCTCTCTGTATCATCTTTTATCTATAACCGACGAACATGTCTATCTATATGGTTCTGTTGCAAGTATCCTGAAGATTTCGCGGACCTCGGCTTTTTTTAATGATAAACAGATGATTATTTGTCCTGAATAATGCATCTTAAGCTATTTAAACAAATGGGGTGGATGTATGAAAGAGAAAATCAGCCGCAAAGAATTTCTGAAGATGGCCGCAATTGGCGGTTTATCGTTGCCGGGACTGTCTTTTCTGAAAAACACAAGTCTCTCATCGGGTGCCAAGGCCTTAATAGAGAATGTTGGCGTTCAGCTCTATACGGTACGGGATATCCTTGCAAAAAGTCCGGAAGCCACGCTCAAGGTCATTGCTGACATCGGCTACAAACAGCTCGAGACCGTTGGAGTCGATATTTTGCAGAAGCATGGAAAGTATATAAAAGATTTGGGCATGAAAGTTTCCAGCGCTCATATTCCATTTGAATCGATTCTGGACGAGAAGAAATCCCCTATGAGCTTTCCGGAAATCGTTAAAATCGCTCATGAGCACGGTCTTTCATATCTCGTACTCCCCTATGTACCGGATTCGGCCCGAGGTGGGGTGAAGGCATTTCAAGAACTGGGAACGAAGCTGAATTCGGCCGGAAGCACAGCGCGCAATGCAGGTATAACCTTCTGTTATCATAATCATGCATTCGATTTCCAGCCAATTGGTCACACGACACCGATCCAGATAATTTTGGATAACACCGATCCTATCCTGCTGAAGCTGGAGACCGATGTATTTTGGGTTAGCGTAGCAGGTGTCGACCCGGTTGATTTCATCAGGAAACACAAAAACAGGGTCGAATTACTTCATTTGAAAGATGAAAAGGCTGGTTTAAAACCTCGTTATAATCAAGATGTGCCCCATAATGCCTTTAAGGCGCTTGGAAAGGGTACGCTGGATTTCAAGTCTATTATCGAGACCGGAGCCGATGTCGGAGTCACGCATTGCTACGTGGAACAGGACTATACGCCCGGCAATCCGCTTATAAGTCTTCGTGAAAGCTATCGGTATCTGCAATCATTGAAAGCCTGATCTGATTCTTTTAACTGCTAAGGATGCGGTGACTCGCCTGCATACGTTTGTATATCTTGGCGAACCTTGCGGTTTAATTTTTCCAAGCCGCACAGCAAGGCTTCCCGGAATAGGCAACGGTATCCAGTTTAACAGGATTTCATGTTTGTTATTAAAAACACTACTGGAAGCGCTATCCCACCGATAATTTTATGCATTGAAGTTGGTACATGAGAAGTCGTTATGTATATTTGCCACTCCACCGGTGATGGAGTCCACCTCTAACCGTTCTGTGGTTCAGCCTGTCCTTGCCGGATCGGTTGGCGGAACTAATGACTCCTGCTCAAATTGACGGTTATTAGTTAATCACGATCATCAACTATGAAATTTATTTTACTGGTTGGAGCCGGTGGTTTTATAGGCAGTGTTGCGCGCTACTTGCTCTCGGATGCGGTTCAATCCAGGCTGCTGACCTCGTTTCCCTTTGGCACCATGACGGTTAACCTGCTGGGTTGTTTTATCATTGGCATCATTTACGCCCTTTCTGAAACGGCAAATCTTGCACCGGAATACCGGATATTAATTGCGACCGGATTTTGTGGTGGCTTTACCACATTTTCCTCCTTTTCATTTGAGTCCCTTACACTACTCCAGGATAATCAATATCTTTATGCTGTTCTTTATGCTGGATTTAGCCTGGTGCTGGGGCTTCTGGCAGCATTCCTTGGTGTAATATTAATCCGATATCTTATTGCGTGATGGTAAACGATCCCAATTCAAAACTTCTGAGAATCTTTGTCGGCGAACTCGACAAGGTGAATCATGAACCCCTGTATGAGCAGATTGTGTTCGAAGCCAAGAAAAGGAATATGGCAGGTGCCACCGTGCTTCGGGGCATTATGTCGTATGGCGCGAGCAGCCTGATTCACAGCTCGAAACTGCTGCGCCTGTCTGAAGATCTGCCGATTGTCATCGAGATTGTTGAAAAAGAGGATAACATTAACGCCTTTCTGCCTGTAGTGGAAGAGCTTATTGAAAAGAGCGGAAGAGGCGGGCTAATAACGGTTGAGAAGGCTGATGTCAGGTATTACAAGCCCAAAAAGGGCAGTGGCAGATAGATAATATCATTCCCACCCGATAACGGTCTTTTAAAATTGGTTCTTCGGGGCAGATTATGTTCATTATTGTGAATAATGGTAGCTTAATTGATAAAAGGGGAAATCCAAAAAGTCAATTTGAAGTTGAGTTATATTTTTTAACGGTTTATCGGTAAGTGTTTGGTTCAAGCGAGGGCACTTGAACCAGCGTTGGGGAAGGACGTTCAGTCTCAAACTTACTTCGTGCAGGAACGGGCGTCCTCGCCAGTTCCACCCGGCTTATTTTGAATAGATTGCATGATAGATCAAGTTCGATTGGACTTGAATCCGGGTTGTCAAATCAGAGCATACCTAAACCCCGGAGGAGGTTTAACCCCTTTTCCAACAAAACCAGCCAGACTATTTGAACGGTTTCAATGATTCAGAATTCATCTCGATCATCTGAAATTGATCCAGGCAGTGTGAGTCATAGACGTCAAATTCCCCTCAAAAAATATTGAATCTGAATAACGGAGAAAGTAATTTTAACTTTTTGGTTAAAACAAATAGTTAAACAGGCAAACAGGCTGCCTGCTTCTCTTAATTTTTACAAAGTTTGATTGTAATTGAATAAAAAACAATCAATAAGTCTTCATCAGTTAATTAAATATTTATGACAAGGGCCTGTTTCTGAACGGGCAGGCCGCTAACAAATGGTTCAGAGAAAAAGCTATATGATCAGCAATGCGAGACGGATAATCATCTCGGTTACCGTCATCATTGCTGCCATGATGCAACTGATCGATACCTCCATTGTGAACGTTGCGTTGCCCCATATCATGGGTAACCTGGGGGCTGATCTTGATGAAGCAACTTGGATCGTCACCTCGTATGTGTTTGCCAATGTGGTCATTTTGCCCATGACCGGCTGGCTGGCTGCCCGTTTTGGCAGGAAGCAGTATTTCATGGGTTCCATTGTCCTGTTTGTGATGGCATCGGTCATGTGCGGTCAGTCGACCAGTATCTGGGAGCTGGTGGTTTTCCGGTTTATCCAGGGACTGGCGGGTGGCGGACTCATGCCGGTATCGAGGGTCATCCTGATCGAGAGCTATTCGCCCGAGGATCTGGGGCTGGCCAATGCCATCTTTGCCATGGGGATTATTACCGGGCCGACCATTGGTCCGACACTGGGTGGGTGGCTTACCGATTCGTTTACATGGCGGTGGATTTTTTATGTGAATGTGCCGATAGGAATCATTGCGCTGTTGATGGCCATGGCAAATGTCACCAATCCCGCGGACGCTAAAAAAGCAGGACGGGTCGACTGGCTGGGAATTTTGTTTCTATTCATTGGATTCGGATCGCTCCAGATCGTGCTGGAAAGGGGAGAACGGGACAACTGGTTTTCTTCATCATTCATTGTGATTCTCTCGATTATTGCCGTTATCGGTATCCTTCTGTTCCTGCTTTATGAGTTTTTCCACCATTCTCCGGTGGTCGATCTCCGAGTATTCCGGCACAAGAACTTTGCCGTATCCACCTTTTTCAGTTTCATGATGGGCCTGGGATTGTTCGGCTCTGTTTTCATATTCCCCATTTTCACTCAAAACCTGCTTGGGTATTCTGCCCTCCAGACAGGGCTGATCATGGTTCCGGGTGCTTTGACTGCAGCGCTGCTGAATCCTGTCATTGGCATCCTGCTTCGAAAGAAAGTGTCGCCCCAATTACTGGCATTCATCGGTATCATTTTGTTTTTCGTATTCAGCGTCATGATATCCAATGAGACGATGCAATATGGTCCCGGCGATTTCTTCTGGCCGCTGATACTTCGCGGCCTTGGTCTCGGTTTCCTCTCTGTTCCTATAAACACGATCGCTTTGACGGGCATGTTTGGGCAGGAACTTTCGGAGAGCTCAGGAATACTGAGTATGATTCGTCAGTTGGGCGGTTCCTTCGGAGTGGCATTGATCACTACATTAATAGATCGCAGGGTAGTTTTTCATCGTACCGCGCTGGCGGTTCATATCAATCAATACAACCCGCAGTTTCAACAGTGGTTTGCAAGTACTGTACAGCATTTTGTGAGTACCGGATCGGCGCTGTCGACGGCCCGGCAACAGGGGTACAAGGCCCTCAGTTACATCCTGATGCAGCAATCCAGCGTGTTGGCCTATAATGATACTTACTACGTAATAGGACTTTTTTTCCTCGTTATCAGTCCGTTATTGCTTTTTACGTTCACCCGGAAGCACAAAAAGGCAGCGGTTGTGCCAGTCAAGATGCATAAAATGGAATTGGTTAAGACTTCGGATAAGACGGCAATGAAAACATGAGACTACGGGAATTAACGGTAAGGATTTCCGGAATTTTAATGAACGAATGATCCAGGCGGCCGCCAAATCCCGATAGTAAATTTAGTAAGATTAACTACCCGGCCACTATCCATATTCGTATCAATCTTTTTTGTATACT
>DATFNI010000406.1:0-15908 GCA_035266485.1 Balneolales bacterium | reverse complement strand
CCACGACTGAACCCACTCTTTCTCATCGTTGAGTTCCTTCATGATGGCCTGGGCATGATCCGCATCATCCCAGAATCCGGGCTGCTGTGCCTGATCCTCGAGCTCTTTTATCCTGTTTTTGCGATTATCATAGTCAAAGATACCTCCTCAGCGCATCCACGCGCTGAAACAATCCGGACAACTGTTCGGTTGTATATAGTACTTCCGTCTGTGACAAAGTTATATCCCTTTCTTATTTATTTATAAATGCTTTGATAATTGTTTGGTGTCAGTAATACGTTGACGTCATTTCCTGAATTGAGCCTTCAGCCGAGGGCTCGTGGTCGGAACTTGGATTTTCATTTCCCCTTCTTCTATTACATCCATATACGATGTTCGCCTGTAGGGAAGTTGGTACAATCACCTGTTCTCCCTTCACAATTCCAATTACTTAAATCTATACAAGAATGACCTCCGCTACGATACCTTACGCACCCCCTCTCCACATGCATGGAGATGAGCCCTTTCTGATTTTTGTCCGTCGGAATCCGCGTCATTCGTATCGTCCGTGTGCTATTCTTGCTGAGACGTCCTTAATAGCCCTTCGGACGAATCAGTGCGGAAATTAATAAGCCGAGCGTAAAACCACCAACCAGACTTACAATTAGTCCCGTTTCCGGGTTTGCTCTGACATAACGTCTTGCTTTCCTGTATTCGTGTTTGGTCTGGCGTTTCAAATCCTTCGATGTACTCATAGTCCAAATTTTTTATGATCAATTTCCGTTATCTTATTTCATTCAATATACGGAACACAAAAGGCCATTATGTGCATTCACTTTTCACAGTTAATAGAAATTAGAGATCAGAAATTGGAAATTCGAGAATTGGGCACGAGGAGTTTGGCAACGCATTTTTAATGTGCGATAATTAGAGTGATTTTTTTACGTAATGAGAATCTAAACTTGAAAACGTTGACCAATTTCAAATTTCAATGTACTCAATTCATCAATATGATCTGTGAATCACGATTAAATACATTTTATGACTAAGATAGATTTTGATAAAAGGATACAACAATTATTACCCTATTTGAAGACCGCCGGGAAACAAGTCATTGAAATGAGAGAAGATCCCGGTTTCAGTGTTATGCAAAAGCCGGACGATTCACCGGTCAGCAATGCCGATATCTGGGCGAACAGTTACTTCACTGACATCCTGGAGCAGCATTTCCCCGGGGAACCTATTGTAGGTGAGGAATCCGAATCAAAAGAATACCCGGTTGGAGCCGAACGGCTGTGGTTTGTCGATCCCATCGACGGCACGAGGCAGTTCGTATCCGGCAAAGACAACTTTTTTATTCTCATTGGCCTTTGTCTGAATGGTGTCCCATCCATGGGAATTTGCTACAAACCATCCACCGGTTTACTCATAGCAGGCAATATTGAAACCGGCGTTTGGAGCATCAATGAGGATGGTATCAAAACACCGATGCAGGCAGCTCCGTGGCCTTCGGATCCCGGAAGCGATCCCTCCATCATTCTCAAACGTCCCGATCAGGAGCTGAAGCAGTCCCTTTTGGATGAATTCGGGATAAAACGGCATCCTTATGTCGGGGATCAGGTTGACATGCTGGCTCCACTCTTTGGTATGTCGAACGGGTATGTAACATATCGTGAAACTGCATATTGGGATCTCTGCGCACCGGCTGCCATCATGCATTCAGCCGGATACGAAATACTGCATCAACCCGATGATTCCATCTACCTGTTTAACGAAGGCGGCTTTAAAGCTGAATTCTATTATAGCCTGCCATCCAATACACCGGCCCAGATAAAGAAATTGTTATTTTCAAAGGTTATGAGTTTCTGAATAGGGGAATATCGCTATCTTGCCGGCGTTAATGAACATATCATTACAACCAAGCGGATTAGTACGGCATGATCAGCAAGTCTTCAACCCCTACAATCTCGAACCAGACACGAGACTATTTCTTTCGGCTCATCCATCAAAACAACCTCATTTATAACACCAGTTGGGAAGATCCCCGCATCGACCGGCAATTGCTGAACATCGACGGCAACAGTTCGGTGCTTATGATTACCGGCGCTGGCTGCAATGTTCTCGATTACCTGCTGGATCAACCCAAACAAATCTTTGCCGTTGATGTCAATTCCCGGCAAAACGCCCTTCTTGCACTGCGCCTGAAAGCCATCGAGCGTCTCTCTTATTCCGATTTTTTCCAACTTTTTGGAAAAGGCCAGCACCTGCGCATCAGGGAGATTTATCATGATGTCCTGCGACCCGAATTACCCGAGTATGCCCGGCATTTCTGGGATACCCACTATTTCTACTTCGAACCCAACAACAGACGCCGCACCTTTTATTTTCGTGGTACCGCCGGGTCGCTCGCCTGGACTGTACATCGGTATTTGAAACGGGACAGCCACCTGTGGCGATTGATCCTGCACTTGCTGAATTCGCAGGACGTCGGTGAACAAAAACTCTGGTATGACCAGATTGAACCACGCCTATGGAATAAATTCAGCCGGCAGATCGTGCGGCTTACCATCACAATGTCGCTGCTTGGAGTGCCCCGTCCTCAGATCGATCTGATCAAGTACCGGTATGATGGCGGGCTGTATGGTTTTATCCGCGACTCACTACGGTTTGTCTTTACCCAGATTCCGGTCCACGACAACTATTTCTGGCGCGTTTACCTGACCGGACAGTATACCTCTGCTTGCTGTCCGAATTATCTCAAGAAGGAAAATTACCCGCTACTTCGCAAGATGGCCGGACGGGTACACATCAGCAATGACACATTTGAGTCATTTCTGGAGCAATCGGAACAAACCATCACACATTACAATCTGCTGGACCACCAGGACTGGATGGCAGAACAACGCACTGACCTGCTGCTTAAGGAATGGAACCTGATTTTGAAAAATGCCCGTCCGGGCACACAAATTATTCAGAGAACAGCGGCCAATGAGCTGGACTTTATCCCGGAATCGATCAGTTCGCATTTACGATTTCACCCCGAACTGACGCAGAATCTGCACAGCACAGACCGGGTGGGTACGTACGGAAGTTTACATTTTGCAGAGGTTTCGGATTATGTCAACATCTGAACAGACCATACAAAACCTGCAGTTCTACTACCGGTTTCATTCGGCAATTTACGACCTGACCCGGTGGACCTTTCTGTTTGGCAGGAAACGGATCATAACGAAATATCTTGACGACAGCAGTGATAACAACAGCCGTATTCTTGAAGTAGGCTGCGGAACGGGCATAAACCTCCATTATCTCCACCAAAAATACCCCCGGGCAGAATTGACCGGCGTCGATATCTCCGAAGACATGCTTCGCAAGGCGCGTAAGAAAAACCGGCGCTTCAACAAGCCTGCCGAGTTAATGGGAACTTATTATCAGGGTGATCTTTTCCCGGATAAGCATTTTAACCTTGTTCTGTTCTCCTATTCCCTGAGCATGATGAACCCGGGATGGTATGAATCCCTTCAGGATGCCCACCAACATATCAGCGCCGGCGGTGAAATCGCCGTCGTTGATTTCATGCGGACCGATCATCCTGTTTTTCGAAAATGGATGGGAATAAATCACGTGCGTATGGACGACCATCTCCTCCCGGTTCTCAATAAGTTCTTCAAACCCATTTCCTGCGATGTTAAAAAAGCCTATGGCGGTCTGTGGGAGTATCTGATTTATGTGGGTGAAAAAGCATGATATTATCTAAATGCAGATAAGAGTTCTCCAGAAATAATTTCACAAACCATCCTGAGCAGAACTTCATATCGATCTGCTGAACTAACGCGAGTTCAAGATAACCTGGATCACAATTCTAAAATCCGTCCATCGATCTATCGCAAATCATACGATACCAAGTTCAGCAACAAGAGTACTGATAGCTGTTTATTGCTAACTGATCATTGTTCCGTCTCAACTGCCTTTTTGCTCTTCAGCTTCAGCAGCTGGTCTTTATACTGCAGTTCGTAGAGCTTGCGATAAATCCCCTCTTTGTTTTTCAGCAGTCTCTGATGGGTACCCCGCTCCCGTATTTCCCCTTTGTGCATCACCAGAATCTGGTCGGCATGCTGAATGGTTGAGAGCCGGTGTGCGATGACAATGGAGGTACGATCACTCATCAGGAGATCTACGGCCCTGCTCACCTTTTCTTCTGTCTCCGAATCGACATTTGAGGTGGCTTCATCGAGAATAAGTACCCGGGAGTTGTAGACGAGCGCCCGCATCAGGCAAAGGAGCTGACGCTGTCCCATCGACAGAGAAGCTCCGCGTTCGGCAAGCATGAAATCGAATTTACCAGGTAATCTTTCAATAAAACTGTCGGCTTCAACCAATCGCGCTGCCTCAACGACCTTCTCAGGATCGATAGCCGGATTTCCCATGGTTATATTGTCCATAACCGTTCCGGAGAACAATGTATTATCCTGCATCACGAGTCCCATTTGCGACCGCAAATCGGCGACTCTCAAGTCGCGGATATCGATCCCATCCATCAGGATCTCGCCTTTCTGGATATCGTAAAAACGATTCAGCAGGTTAATAATAGTGGTTTTTCCTGCACCCGTGGCGCCAACGATGGCTACCGTATCTCCCGGCTTTGCCTCAAAAGAAACATCGCGCAACACATCCCCATCCTCGGGGCGATACCGAAACCAGACATTGCGAAATACGATATGCCCCTGTGGCCGGGTAATTGATTTGGGATTCTGTTTCTCAACAATTTTGTTCTTCGTTTCCAGAACCCCAAAAATCCGTTCACTGGCCGCCATAGCACTCTGCAGGGTATTGTATTTTTCGGAAAGGTCCCGAATCGGCTGAAAGAACTGGCGTACATATTGGATAAATGCAACCAGAACACCGAAAGTAACGGTCCCGGAAAGCGCCTTGGCACCACCATACCAGACAACGAGGGCAATGCTAATGGTGGATATCAATTCAACGGCAGGCCAGAAAAGAGCGAAATAGAAGATTGTCTGTATATACGCGTTGCGGTGTCCGGCATTGATCTTGCTAAAGCGATCTGCTTCCCGCTGTGATCGGTTGAACAACTGTACAATGCTCATCCCGTTGATATGCTCCTGGATGAACGAATTAATCCGGGCAATCTGATCACGAACGTTGAGGAAGGAAACCCTGACCTTTTTCTTGAACAAAAAGGAAAAATAAATGAGCAGAGGCATCACCGACAACGCAACCAGGGTAAGCTCCCAGTTCATCTTCAGCATGAAAAACACGATGAAGAGAATGCGCAACAGGTCTCCCATCATGTTCACGACCCCGTTCGATACAAGATCGTCTATCGCCTCAATATCATTTGTAGTCCGGGTGATCAACCGCCCCAAAGGATTACGGTCAAAATATTGCACATGCAAGCTCTGGATCTTCCGGAATACGGCATTGCGCATGCTGTAGAGCACACCCTGCCCAATCCAGTTTGTCAGATAGGTATTCCCGACCAACATCAAAGACTCGCCCAGCAGGGCAGCAAGTATGTAGAAAATGATGCGAACTAATCCGGGCACATCGCCGCTGGAGACGTACTTATCAAGCGCGATGCCGATCAAATAGGGACGTAATGGTCCCAGGAATGCTGCGAAAACGGTAAGCAGCAACGCCAGCCCCACCCACCATCTGAAAGGGGCTATAAATTGATAAAGCCGCCGGTAAAGAGCTCTATCGACGGCTTTATCTGAATTTGATATATTTTTTTGTTTATCGCTTTTAGAACCGGTTGAAGTCATCGAACGGTGTACGAGGTGTTATGGGCTTGTAACGTGGTGGCTTGTCATCCCGTTTATTTCTATCCCTGTCGTCGCGATTATTACGTTTATTATGATCATTTCGTTCATTCCGGTTATCACGGCCACGATCCGGGTAACGTGGGCCACGATCCCGGTCTCTATCCCTGTCGCGGTCGCGGTCGCGATCACGGTCCCGGTCTCCTCTGTAATAATCACTTAAATTTTTACCTCGGCTTGTAGCCACCGGTTTATTGCGGTGTTTACTTATACGTGCCTTGCGTGGCTTATTAGAAGACCTGTAGGATGATGACCTCTGTGGTGGTCTCCTGTTCTTCTGTCCGGGGACATGAATCTGAATTCGTGGCTGTATGATGTTCTTCTCATGTTTGAGATCGGTCATGATTGGCCGCAACTCATTGGCAATCCATGTCTCCGGAAATATCCTCCGGGCCTCTTTCATCAGGACGAAAGGATTGGTATAGCGTCCCGAGAAGTGACCGATTACCAGCAGCTTGGCATTGGCATCTGCGGCCAGTTGAGCCGCATCTTCTGCTGTCGAATGTTTGGTCTCATCAGCTTTATCCTTGAGATCACTGCCAAAGGTGGCTTCGTGATAGAGCAGATTGACATTACGCGCCAGCTCCAGAGCATTGGCATTGTACACCGTATCGGTGATGTAAGCAAATGCATTACCTTCCCGCGCTTCTCCTACGATATCGGTTGATTTAACGACGGTGCCGTCGGCCAACGCAACATCATTGCCTTTTTTGAGCTCTTTGAACTGATCATCTTCGGTGATACCTAGCGATGTTGCCTTGCCGGCATCTACTTTACCCGGTTTAGGCTTTTCTTCCAGACGGTAACCGATACAAAAACGGGTATGCTCGAGCGGACGGGCGGCAACGGTGAATTCTTCATCATCGACCACTATCTCATGCTCAAACCCCTCTTCCAATTCCACAAACTCAATCGGGAAATCCAGATCCACATTCGCCAGCTTCAGATTGAATTCGACATAATCCTTGATCCCTTTCGGGCCAATAATGGTCAGGGCTTTATCCCTTCTTTGGATATGAAATGTGGATAGCATCCCGGGCAAACCAAAAATATGATCGCCGTCCAGATGTGAAATGAAAATGTAGTCAATCTTAGATCGCTTCATTCCTGCCTGCAGCATTCGGGCTTGGGTATTCTCGCCACAGTCGAATAAAAATACCTGGCCTTCCCTCCAAAGGGCTACCGATGGCATACTTCGATGTACCGTTGGTGTAGCTGACGATATACCAAGTGGCACTAAAATCATATGTTACTCCTTATCATTTGCTTCCCCGGCGGTCAAACCGATGAAGGCGTTTGTTATATGTTGGGTTAACGTTTGATGAGTTATATTTGTTCTAATTCTTGTTCCAGTTGTTGTTTATGGAACATATCTGCATAAAATCCATCCCTTTCCAGCAGGGTCTGATGGTTTCCGGATTCAACAATTTGTCCGTCCTTTAATACATAAATAACATCTGCGTGTCTGATAGTAGAGATTCTGTGGCTGATCATTATCGTTGTCTTACCCCTCATCTCATTATTCAAATGATCCAGGATAGCGTCTTCAGTCTTAGTGTCCACTGCATTCAATGAGTCATCAAAGATGAGAATATCCGGATTTTTAATGAGCGCACGTGCAATGCTCGTTCTCTGTTTTTGTCCCCCGGAAAGTGTAATTCCACGTTCTCCTAATATGGTCTCGAATTTTTTTTCAAATTCCAAAATATTTTCCAGTATTTGTGCCTTTTCTGCCGCCTTTTCGATCTGTTCCGGAGTCGCATTCTTAACACCAAACGCAACGTTTTCGGCAATCGTATCTGAAAACAAAAAAGTTTCCTGAGGTACAAAACCTATATGATCACGCAATACTTTCAATGGGATACGACTGATCGGGTGGTTATCGATTAATATCTCTCCCGACCCTGCATTGTACAAACGAGGAATCAATTCTACAAGTGTTGATTTACCGGAACCCGTTCGACCGACAAAAGCCACATGCTGCCCCGGTTCAACCCGAAAGCTGATCCCCTTCAGAGTTTCGTGTTTGCTGGATAAATATTTAAAATGAACATCCCTGAATTCGATGGCACCTTTTAAATCTGTTATCGAGTGATCCGTGTCCTCATCGTCTTCAATTTCAGTCGGTATTCTCAATAATTCCTGAATCCTCGTATTCGAGGCAGCCGACCTCTGCAGAAGGTTCAGTGTATATCCCAAAGATGCAACCGGCCAGGTAAGGTAGGCGACGTAGATCAGGAATTCCGCGATGTTCCCAACCAGGATTTTCTTGTCTATCACCATGATGCCACCCTTCCAAACTACCAAAACCACAGAAAGGCCGATCAACAAATTGAGCATCGGGAAAAATATCGACTCAACAAATGCCAGCTTTAGCTTTTGGGATCGGAATTCTTCACTTTCTCTTTCAAACAGCTTCTGCTGATGATCCTCACGAACATATGCCTTAATCAAACGCATGCTTGAGAAGGTTTCCTGCGCCCGGTTGGCTATTCTCGAATATTGCTGCTGGATGATATTGGATCGCTCATTTATGTATCCGCTTAACTTATAGGCCAGGATGGTCAAAACAGGCAGCGGCAGAAGAGCCCAGAATGTGAGTTGCGCGTTTACGATGACCATGATCGTTATGATGATACCCGCACGACTCACCGTGTTAATCGTATACATTACACCAGGCCCAAAATAGTCTCTCACCCGGCTTATGTCCTCGGTTGCCCGTACAAAGATGTCGCCTGAGTTCCAACTGCTGAAAAAGCTTTGGGGCAACTTCAACAGATGCTCAAAAACTTCATTCCGGATGTCATATTCTATCCTGCGTGATGCCACGATGAGTGTTTGCCTGGTGGCAAATAAGAGCAGTGCATACATCACAACTGCGCCGACCAGCCAGAGCGCCGTTCTCGTGAGGTCCCATCCGAGGTTGTGATGAGACAACACGTCGAGTAACCCGTTGAACTCCGTTCCGTGCTGCTGAACAATCCTTTCGACATGATTGATCGCCTCACGAATCAGAATGGGTATACCCACGAGGAAGCAATTCCCGAGGATCAGGAACAATGCCCCGAGAATAACTGTACCCTTGTATTTTTTGAAGTACCTGTTGAGTTTAAAAAGGTCGCGCACGGAAAAGGTTATTTCATAGGAAACCGCTCCAGCCAGTGTTTCGCCAATGCTGTACCGGACAAATAAGCGGCTTCAATGGTTTTACCATTATAATAATCACCGATCAATGCTAACGTTCCATCGGTGCGGTCTATTTCAAGAAAAGGTTTTTCAAGCGGGTTGATCGGCTGACGATACTTCCAGTGATGGATATCCGTCCAGTCCGGTTTGGTAATCCAGTCGCCCGCGATCTTTGCGGCAGCGTTTAATAACTGCCTGATCGTTTCCTGCTGTTTCTGAGCATGATGGGAGACATAATAATCGTGGGAAGAATGAATGACAAAAACCGAATTATCACCCGTATCCCTTTTGGATGATTCATTAATGATCCAGTCGACCTCGGCCGAACTACATTCGATGGCTTTCCAGTCGGGCTGCTTGGCTCCTTCATAAACCAAAACCATGGAAAAACAACTGTTGTATTTGATGTACTCCAGATCGGTAATCAGTTTTTTAATATCGGTTTCATCCTGGCTGCTGTTGATCAGGCCATATGCCTGAGGTGCAGGTGTTGCAATGATAACAGCATCGAGCTCGTAGACATCTGAACTGGTTAAATTGAGTATCCAGGGTTTCTTTATGTGTCGATCCCTACCGATAAATGTGAAGCCGCCAACTCTTTCATTTTCGGCAACATCCACCCAGCGGCTCAAATATTTACCGATCTGATCCATACCGGCTGGCGCATAATAATAATCTTCATCTTCCCGGGCAGGATAACGTTCTTCAAACTCCTCGCCGTTAAAAAACGGGAAGTGATCATCCCAGATACCGAGGATGCCTTTATCCGTCAACTCATCAACAAATTTTTTGAATTCGGGATCATGTGCGGCAAAACAGGACTCCCGGTGATCGACAATAACATCGTTGGTGCTCCCGGCCTTCATAGAAGCCAACCGGCCGCCAACCGTTTGTTCCCTCTCGTACACCCTGACGGAATGTCCGCCATCAGATAATATTTTGGCTGCTACCAGCCCCGAAAGTCCAGCACCAATAATACCTATGTCCATAATAGCCTTACTCTGCAATTAAAAATTAACGAGTGAATATACATACATTCGAAATATCATAATGAGAAAATCTGCAAACGCGGGTTGCATGCTTCTTTTTTGATTAACGCCGGCCAGAATGCCACAATTTCACTGGCTTTGGGTCGTCCGCCGGCAAATCCGGTTACGCCCCCGGGACCCGTTAATATCAAAGGGGCGATCTCTTTCCCAAAACGATCAATATCATTTCGGTTTTGCCCGGAGACACTTATCCGGAGCTGTACTTCATTGAGATCGTCCGTCTTTGAAACCGAATCAAGCGGTACTTCGTTGCATCCGTTAAACCCGACGTACTCTGCGCGAAATACATCGATTTCCAGCTTCAGATCGTTACTGCGTCTCCGCAGGATATCACCGGCTTTCTGTGCCTTTGCCAAGGCCCCCGGCCAGGAGTAGACCAACGTTGATGAGAGTTTATACCCGTCGTTATAACTGGCGGAAACCTTGTAAAACTCCGTGGCGGGCCGGCCTTTAATACCGGATACTTTGACACGATCTTTGCCGTCTTCTCCCAGGCGGATACTGGTAAAATCAGCGACGCAGTCGGGCGTAATATACTCGGTCGGATCCCCAATTTCATAGACGAGTTGTTCCTTAACCGTCATCAGCGAAACAAGTCCGCCCGTATTCTGGTGTTTGGTCACCACAAAGTGCGCATCCGGATAGGCTTCGATGATCGGAAAACCTATAGCCTCTATGTCCGGCACGCTCTCCCAGTCGGTAAAGTTGCCCCCTGTGCACTGAGCCCCGCACTCGATGATATGGCCGGCAATCGTGCCCGCCGCCATCCTGTCGAAGTCATTTTCATCCCACCCGAATTCATAAATCATCGGTGCCAGCGTCAAACCCGTATCGGTAACCCGGCCCGTTATGACAATATCTGCGCCTGCTTTGAGTGCATCGACGACCGGTTGGGCGCCAAAATATACGTTGGCGCTCAGAAGCTGGTCCGCCACTTCCTTTATCGGACGATTATCATCCATGTTTCGCAGTTCATGGCCTGCGTCAATAAGTTCTTTGATCCGGCCGAGGATATCATCCCCGTCGATCACTGCAATTTTCAGATTGGCAAATCCCCGCTCGCCGGCTATTCTGAAAATGGCGTCCTTGCACGCAATAGGATTGACACCGCCGGCATTGCTGATAATACGAATACCGCGTTGGGAAATGTCGGGCAGGACCTCAGCGACAACGTCCACAAAATCTCTTGCATAGCCGTATTCCGGGTTTCTCATCTTCTGCTTCTGGAGAATCGACATGGTAACCTCGGCGAGATAATCCATCACCAGGTAATCTATCTCTCCATTTCTTACCTGATCAATGGGAGCTCTCGGCAGATCTCCCCAAAATCCTTGTCCGGAGGCTATGCGAATGACATCTTTCAAAACAAATACTATTTAAACCAAGTGAAAACTAACCAGTTATCACCCAACGATGATGAACCATTACTGGCTTGGTGAATATAATAGTTTTGGAATGAGGAATTAAACTATGTATTTGAGAAGACGAGACAGGATAGAACGAGATCTATATAATTCAAAGGCTTAGAAAAGTCTAACTCCTAATTTAGTCGGATTACCCCTCAATAGCTTTTAAAGCTGTGCCCTACAAACGATTAAATTTTTGTGAGTTACTTAAAATTTTCACTCAGCATGCAACATACGGGCTGTTTAACACGTATATAACTATGCACAACCAACTTTCCTTTTGTGCACTACGACACACACCAATGTATACCGGAATTAACCGGATTAACCCTCATCTTTGATTAGGTGAGGGTTTTTTTCTGTAAAAATCTTTTTTGTAATCGTTCACACCCATTTCCGATTAACGTAATTCAACGTTAAATAATAACAATTAAAAAAGCCAGTTTTTTTAATTGTTCTCTTCTTTAAAGACCTCAATTAAAAAAAGGATATGCTCATTTAGCGGTTTTTCGATGAATTCGGCCCCTTTTTGGATATCCTCCCT
This sequence comes from Balneolales bacterium, assembly GCA_035266485.1. GTDB lineage: Bacteria > Bacteroidota > Rhodothermia > Balneolales > DATFMH01 > DATFNI01. The sequence goes on along the minus strand of DATFNI010000406.1, from coordinate 3,901 downwards.
GCTGACATTTGCCGCGAAACTATGATCCTTTAATTTCTTCGTCACCGACTTTGTCTTCATATCTGCAAAACCATTCGGTCTCATCAGCGCAACCGCATTCATGAAACCGGAGATTTCATCACAGGCAAAAAGATATTTATCCATCTCGGTCTCCGGTTCTTTTCCCGTTCGTTCCGGGGCGTGAGCCTTAATTGCCTCAATGACCTCATCTGGCAGATCATAACCGGGGAAAATATCATTCACCGCTTTGTTGGGATGCTCATCCGGATACTTTTCCCAATCCAGATCATGCAATAAACCGGCCGTCCACCATTTTTCAACCTCGCCGTCCGGGTGATTCAAAAGACCCGCATAGGCTTCCATAGCCTGGGCTACCATGCAGCAGTGATGGCGCAAATTTTCGTTCTCGATGTACTGTTCGAGTAATTGGCGGGATTCGTCGCGATTTATCATAAAATGGTGATACTGACTGATTCAGGCTTCCTGTGAGTGTTTTTCCTTGAAGGCCATCGCATAGTATTGGATCTGCTTGCACATCGAAGCCAGTCCGTTTGATCGCGTAGGCGAAAGATGATTTTCCATCCCGATATCGTTGATAAAATCCGGGGGATTGGAAAGGATGGCATCTGGCGTCTGCCCGGAATAGACTCTTAACAAAAGGGCCGCCAGGCCTTTGACGATCATGGCATCACTGTCTGCCTCGAATTGAATGCGATCACCATCTTCCTCGGCATGCAGCCAAACCTGCGACTGGCATCCGCGGACAAGATTCTCTTCACTTTTATGCTCTTCGGCCATAGCCGGCAGCTTGCGCCCCAGCTTAATCAGGTATTCATATTTTTCCGTCCAGTCGTTCAATACGGAGAATTCCCGGACAATACGGTTTTGAATCTGCGATATATCTTTTTTCTCTTCCATCACGATCTCTGCGATTAATTCTTTTCTGATTGATAGTTACCATTTCTGTCGAAAGATTGCAAGGGTTTTTAACGATCTCCCGCTCTTACACCGGCAGTTTATCGCACTGATATCCGTATGTAGCTCCCTCCCATCCCCCGTACATCGGATCGCCCAGCCTGATAAAACGCCTGACAAACCGAATCGAATTCTGATCCACCCGTGATTTCTTCTACCGGCATTATGGGTTTACGACCGTTGCGACTTCACGAACAAGATCCCCGGGTTTCCATTGGCTGCCGGGAAATATCTTTCGGACACGGCCATCCGGTCCCACCACAACAGTCCGCAAATTGTGGGTAAAGGTTCCTTTGACAGGCTGATAAATGACGCCGAAAGCCGATGTCAGTTTCCTGAGCTCCGGATCTGTCGCGGTGGCAAACGACCAGTAATCAAACTGTGCATCGTACCTGCGGCCATATTCTTTCAGGACATCCGGGGTGTCTCTCTTCGTGTCGAAACTGATGCTCAGCAGGTGCACCTTGTCCCCGTATGCTTTTACCAATGCCTTCTCAGCCTCCCGGAAGTTATTGGACATCAATGGACAATAATTTGGCAGCGGACAACTGGTATAGAAAAATGTCAGCACAAGCACTTTATCCCTGAAGTCGTTTGTACGGACCTGCCTGCCGTCCTGATCCGTTAAACTCACTTCCGGCAATGAATCACCGTTTTGAAGCAGGCTGCTCTCATCCGTATCGGCCACATCTTCAAACATATCTTTGTTCCTTGAGTTAACATGAACAAGAGAATCCGGAATACTGTGAATATTGGTTATCCATGCATCTTTGCTTGTCACATGAAGTGTAAATCCAACTGTTTCCCCCACTTTAAAACGGGTCAGCTCCGACGTATCCCGCACGGCAAAGGGCATGGTCATGGCTTTCATATATCCGGGGATATCCTCATGTGAAATAATCACGGACTTTCGATCCGTACCAAACCCAACGATCTCTCCTTTGACTTTGAAGGTCCTGGGACCGATGAGGTTGTTGTAGATATAAAACCCAACTAAAACCAGTACAGCAATCCCGATAAGACGGGAGATAGGTTTACTGTTCATCTTTCCTCTGAAACTTGTATTATTTCCTCCATTGATAACCGGCTTTTGGTACTCGATGTCTTGTTTTTTTACACCAACGGGATTTCTCCCCTGCCGGCCCTGTCTATACTAGCTACACCCAAAATACGGCGTATTTAATGCTTTTACGATACCAAATATCATTGAACAGGAAATCACTTCTTTTGATCATTTTTTGCGGGATAAGCTTTACCGCGTGTTCTGAAAATATTGGTCTGGCGAATCTGAATCGTGACTTGTATGCCAAATATCCGGCACGGTTTCTCCATGCATCGCTCCACGAAAATTCCCTGCGCATACTGATGTATCGCAACAGCGACAGCCTGGCACGGTCACTCTGGAAGCAAAACGCGCTGGATGTCTCCCGGTTCATTTTATCAAAAAAGGATGATGACCTGCATTTCAAAACGCTCGATTTTCGGTATCAAAACATCTCGGCCCAGGTTGTAATTGCGGATTCCAATGCGGTAACATTTCATTTTAATGCCGACAGCCTTCAAAACTTGTGGGCAAAACAAAAAAATTAGGGCACCATGTCGCAGGAGTATTGTTTGTTTGAGTCACCGAATGGATGGTTGCGGATCGAATCAAGTGAAGATGGCATCACTCAGATTTCTCGGAGCGATGCTCCCGTTCAGAACATGATCGATATCGATAATCCATTTCTCGAAAAATGCTCTCTGGAATTATCGGAATATTTCAGCGGTACACGAAAAACGTTCACTGTTCCACTGGATCTTAACGGAACGGAATTTCAACTCAGAGTCTGGCGGTCGCTGGCCAGGATACCTTACGGAACCACGATAACCTACGGAGATATTGCAAGAAGTTCAGGCAGGCCCAAAGGATATCAGGCCGTTGGACAGATTGTCGGAAACAATCCCATCCCTATCATTCTGCCATGTCATCGAGTAATGGGCTCCAGCGGAAACCTGACCGGCTTCGGCCTGGGAATACCATGGAAAATTTGGCTTTTGAGGCACGAGAACATCGAAATTGATTTTTTGTAGAAAAACTTTTTTTCATCGAATTGACAAATCGACTATCTTGTTTCAATAATGTCTGCAAATGTGCGTTATACCGAACACAATATCGGCAGCATCAGTAACAGTGTCATTGCCATTCGTGATTGGAAATATTTTGTAATGGTGAAGCTGTTGTGAAAGTCGTAACTTTACCGCCATTGATTAGCAATCAATTCAAATTCACATCATAAAAAGCCTTCAAGGGTTATATGAAACTACTGGTTGGGGACAAGGCACCTGACTTTACGCTTCCATCGACTTCAGGCGAACCATTCACGTTAAGTGAAGAACTGAAGAATGTAGAAAAGCCCATTGTTTTGTTTTTCTACCCTGGTGATTTTAGTACACTTTGTACGCGTGAAGTCATTGCATTTCGTGATGAAATTGATCGACTGGAAGATACCGAAGGTCATCGGTATGATATCGTTGGAATCAGCACAAACAACATGGAATCGCATCGCCGCTTCCGCAAAAAATTTCTTCTGCCCTTCGAATTGTTGTCTGATCCGGCCGGTGAGGTTTGTCGTATGTACGACGCCTACCGCCCGCTGCTCGGTCAGGCCAGCCGGATGACGTTTGCGGTTGATACCGATCAGACGATACGAACCATCTACGACGGCCAGTTCCGGGTATTCAAACACGTGGAACACGCAATTCGGGCCATCTGTCATCCACACAAGGTAGAACCTGTTACGATTCGGGTTAGTTCGTAAACTTTTCAAGGTAAACGAACTTCCATGCTACTAAGAATCTGTAGGTACCGAGCTTAGCGGGGTGGCTCACGATTTAAAGACAGGAGGCACAACGTTTGTGTTGGTGTACACCTGCAGCCTCTCTA
>DATFNI010000405.1:0-4839 GCA_035266485.1 Balneolales bacterium | reverse complement strand
AATCGTACGACAAAGATGAGCATCGGTGATTTTGATGCGTTTGCTTCTCCCAATTTTCCGCCTCTTGCCAAAATCGGACTCAAGATCCAGACGCGATTTCAGCCTGGTGATCACAACGGACCCTTCGAGGTGACTGCCGATTTTGACAATAATGTGTATGTATTGAAACTTTTCCCGGGCCTGGATCCCCGCTTTCTTAATCCTCTCTTAAATGATCCTCCCCGTGTGTTGATCATCGAAGCATTCGGGTGCGGGAACATACCAATATCCGGACCATACAACCTGCTCCCTTTTATCAAAAAATGCCGGGATAAAGAGATTACGATCGTCTTACGTTCGCAGGCTGACTATGACTCGGTTGATCTCACGAAATATCGGAGCGGGAAAGAACTGCTGGCCCTCGGGGCAATCGGAGCCGGCGACATGACGACCGAGTCGGCCGTCACCAAAATGATGTATCTTCTTGCGCATGACGCTGCAAAAGCTGAAATTGCAGAACGATTCATAACTCCGATAGCCGGAGAGATAACACAAAAGTGACCCATGTTTTTCGTTTTCGACATTGAAACCATACCCGATTTCGACCTGATTCGATCGCTCATCCAGGATGCTAATGATGATGAAGACCTGCTGCTCGAACAGGCTTCCGAACAGCTTGCGCAAAACCGCTCCGGGTTCCTGCCGCCTATGTTTCACAGGATGATCTCATGGGTTGGCCTCTGGATCACGCCAACCGGCGAGCCGCGTCAGAAACAGGCATGGAGTGGCAAGGATGAGAAGGATGGGCTGGAGCAGTTGATTGGAGCTTTGAGCACTTACAAAGATTTCGGGCTGATCCATCACAACGGACGCGGTTTCGATATTCCACTGGTGATATATCGCTCATTGAAATACGGGCTGCAGTTGCCGTTACGACTCAACCAGCATGATATCCGCTACCGGTACAGCCGGGATAACATCGACCTGGTGGATGAATTCAGCAACTACGGCGCCAGTTCGTGGCCCAAACTGAAACACCTCGGGCAACTCATCGGCATCCCCGTCAAACAGACCGGTGAGGGAAATGAAGTGCTTGCCATGTACCGCGAAGGACGCCTGCAGCAGATCGAGACCTACTGCTACGAAGATGTGGTCGCGACTTACCTCGTATGGCTGCACCTGAAATACACGGTCGGCGATATCAAAAAAGACGCCTTCGAAAACCTGCGTGACCGTGCCTGGGCCAAGCTTAAAGAGATTCAATCTATGGGAAAAGTGAATGATTGAATGGTATCCTCAACCTTTTTTGGGGTCAAGATTTAAGAATAGTGATTAACGAATTTTGATTTAAGAAGGTTAAAATCCCTCATCCGCCGCTTCAGATCAAAAATCGCCCCGATTCATCGGGGTTAATCCCTGTTCTGAGATCTGGATGAATGGTTGAATGGGATGCTTTCATTCAATCATTCCTTCCTCTCCTTCACTCTTGTGATTTACTAAGACCCGCAATCCGCCGCGGCGGATTGCGGGTCTTTTTTCTCACTTAATCAGTGTCATCTGTGTGGTAAAGGTCTTTTCACCTAACCTGGCGTGGATAAAATACACCCCGCTGGCCAACTGGTGCGCATCAAACCGGAGACGGTAACGCCCGGCCTGGTACTCCCGGTCGGTGAGTGTCGCCACACGCTGACCGACTATATTGTAAACCATGACTTTTACATGGGCCGCCTTCGGCAGACTGACCGGGATGATTGTCGTCGGGTTGAACGGGTTGGGGTAATTGTGGCCAACCGAAAACTTCTTCGGCAATTGCTGTCCCGTGTCCACGGCAGATTCGGACGGTCCGGATGCTCCTGAAGAGGCCACGGCTATTGAAGCCTGACTATGAACCTTCATAGAATCCTTGAGCGACGATTCGATGAAACTGTAATCCGGGGCCACATAATGGGCTGCCATCGCCGGGTCCGGTTGCATCGCATCGATCTGTTTATAGGCGGCTAGTGCTTTTGCAAATTCTCCCTGGTTTTCCCAGGCTACGGCCCGGCTGGCCAGGAAAGCGGACTTGTCATCCTTCTGGGTGATATACGGGGCAAACCGGTCGGCCAAGGTTTGTACATGTTTCCATTTTTTCTCACGCAGCAGATGATCCATTTTTAACAAAACGGCGGTCGAACCCATGCGTTTCATGGCCTTTGAGAGAGCCAGGGACCTGGCTGCTGTGGACGATTGCAGTTGACCGCTTCCGGCGATCCCATTTGTGGCTAGTCTCATTGAGGTCATAAACCTCCCGCTGTACGAGTCCAGTTTATTCAAAAAAGTGCTGGAATCCGCCCGGTCATACAATTGGATCAATCCGTAGGCTTCCTGCAGGAGCCGGTAATTGCCGGCGGCGTCCGGCTGCTTGCTCAACTGACCGTAAATGACTGCCAGACGGTCGGAGGCTCGCTGCTGCATCTGTGGTTCCGGTGTGGAAGTAGATACCGCCGGGGTTGGGTTTGTTGTGCCGTTGTTCATGACCTGCAACTGCGTGGGTGCTGCCGTTGAACAGTACGGTGGACATCCCCCGCCACTGCCTCCGCTGGTACCTTGTGCCCCGCTTATTGTAGGATCGTAGGTGAGGGGGCTTCCGTAATCCACACTCCCGTAAAAATACCCGGATGGTGGGCTGGGAACGCCCCACCAGTTGTCCCGCGCCTCATCGGTCCAGGGGCTGCCATCGGAGGCCAGGGAGGTATTATAAATTGCATAATTCGTATTACCATTAAACCGGTTCCATCCCTGGTCGCTTCCACTCCAGTCCACATCTCCGGCGTACAGGCGGGCATAGTTATAACTCATGGCTCCGTAGGAGTTCTCATCAACCTGAGAATAGTGGAGAACGGCCCAGGCGTTATCATAGAGGTAGACACCATAGGTGCTTCCAGAGATACGGGTTGCGGTAAATGTGGAACCATTTTGATAAGCATCCGTCCATGCATTACCTGTACCTCCCATAAAGATCCCATAATCGTAATTATTGACAAAGGATGAGCCGGTAATTAAAGCTTCCCCGCTCCAAGCATACAACCCACAACTATTGTACTTGAAGGTGCAGCGATCGACATTATCGGTAGAATTAAAGTAGAGTGCCTGGCTGGCCCCCTCGAAGGTACATTGGGTAAACGTGCTCCCGCCATTTCCATTCAATAAGATGTGCAGCCAGCGGTGGGAGTAGTCTGTTAATCCACTCAGGCTTTGAAACAGCGTGCCGGTGGCCTGGATGTTGCCACTGCCGCTTGTCTGGATGACCGAACCAGTTCCCAGATGGACCGTAGTTCCTGATTGGAATGTTACCGTACCAGTAATAGTCATAGTCTTATTGTTCCCGATATAAATATCCGTTCCGGCAGGATAGGTATAGGTGCCAATAGTTACGTTACCGGGATAAGAATAACCTTTCCCTTTCAGGTTAATCTGGTAATTGGAATCGATGTTCCAGTACCCATTTTGAAGTCTCAACCGGGCAAAACCGTAATCATCCCCGGCTGGCAACTCAAGATGGGTGAGGAAATTACCGCTCTCATCGGTCAAGTTAAACTCAAACGTCTGATTATAGGCTGTGGAGTTAATTTCTGATCGTTTGGCCACGACATCAATCGTATTGGCATCACGTTGCCAGGCCCAGGCTTGTTGATAGGTATTCTCGCTTCCATTATAAGGGAGAAGCTTGTAAGGCAGGTATGCCGGAGGTTGGCTGTCAACACTCAGGAAAGCTACCGTATTGAAATAATGGTTGCCTCCGTAACTGGTTAAAACTACCTCTTTTAATGTATCTATTATCCCATTGGTTTCTTCTCCGGTATATTTCGGGTATGAGGCTCCATAAGGGTAAGGAGCCTCTTGCACATCAAACTCTACTGCCCCAGGATAGATAAATAGACGATTCCCAGTAGTATTACGTTTGGGAAACCCCCAGGAAGTCCAACCATTCTGTTCACCCCATACAGACGTGCCATTCCCATGGTATTGCATATAAAAACCCGACAAATCATGATTAGAATTAGTGAGTGAATTCAGATCAATTACGTAAGGTTTATCACCATTTATAAACAAAACATCTCTATGATTGATTGCTGCACGGTAATCAGTATGCAGGGTGTGAATTACGACAGTGCCGGACAAATGATAGATCGCTCCTCCGTGAAGCTTCTCCAGTTTTAAATCATTTACCGGGTTTTCGTTGGATACCTTCCTTCCACTTGTTGCATCAAACTTTGGGCTGTCCACTCCTCCATGATCTATATTTTCGTCATAATTCAATGTCATTACGTTATGATTATTATAGCCATTCCAGGTACTGTTGTGTCGGTATGAGGCTTGATTGTAACCAGTATCCATCAGGTACGAATTACCATCTACATAATAGAGCAATTGTAATTGATCAGGCTGCTCATGGCCTTCCCCGCGAGAGACCGCATCTCCCTTCTCTCCATTTAGCAGCAGATAGTGGGTATGGCTATTGATGGTTTTTCGCACAAGCACTTGTTGTGATGGCAGAGACTGTCCGGAATACGTATAATGATCTCCCACGTACTCCGGCGGGACGGTTCCTGCCCCGGATAGCCGCGGCGTGCCGAGGGGCCACTATCTCTGCGCTCTTATCTGAGTTACCGTTATATTGTTGCACGGTATTGTATATCCACTCATATTTTTGACCCAATGAAGAGGATCCGAATACCGGTTGCCACCGGAGCATATCGGAATACCTGATAAATTGCTTGTTCCCGTCATCCAGCGGAGGAACCTTTCCGTGCGGAGTAACCAGTGATGCCATCCAGTTGAGGGGCCCCAGGAACCATTGATGGGTAAAAGGATCAGAAA
>DATFNI010000404.1:0-5225 GCA_035266485.1 Balneolales bacterium | reverse complement strand
TGCTGGCGTTTTCATTAGTGATAGGTATCCTGGTAGACGATTCGATTGTAGTCCTGGAGAACATCTATCGCCACCTCGAGATGGGCAAGGACCAACGCCGGGCTGCTATCGAAGGCCGACATGAAATCGGATTTACGGCTCTTTCCATCACACTTGTGGATATCGTCGTTTTCCTGCCCCTGGCTCTTCTTGGTGGGATCATCGGCAACCTGGTCCGGCAGTTTGCTGTAGTCGTGGTGGTTTCAACATCGCTGAGCCTGTTAGTCTCATTCACGATCACACCGATGCTGGCCTCGCGCTATTCCAGGCGGGAGACATACAACAAGCGCACGTTGATGGGCAAATTTGCCTTTGCCTTTGAGTGGTTTTTCAGAAATATGTCCCGGCGATATACCAGGCTGCTCGATAAGGCGCTCGATCATAAGGGATTGGTTATTTCCATTGCCACGCTATTGTTGATCGCTTCAATCTCACTTCTCCCGTTTGGGTTTATCGGGCAGGAGTTTCTGACTCCTACGGATAAGGGAGAGTTGCAAATGATCATCGAACTGGAACCTGGAGCAAAGCTTGATGAAACGGACGCGATCACCAGGAAAATAGAAAAGGCGTTGTTGGCGCGTCCGGAGGTGTTAAAGGTCTTTACCAATGTGGGAAGCTCGGAGGAGGGATTCATCGGGATGCTCTCCAACAATGTGTCTGAGCTGATCATTACCACTGTTCCGAAAGAGGAGCGGAAGGAATCAATCGACGAGCTTGGCAGGCGGTATAAGGAGATCGCAAGCCGGTTCCCTGGCGTTAAAACACGCGTTGCCCCGATCATGATATTTGGAACCAGCGATGTGGCCCCGATTGCGGTTAGTGTCAGCGGGCCCGATTACCCGGACGTTCAACGGGTGGCGGCAACCATCGAAAACATTGTCAGGAAGTCGCCGGGAGCCAGCGAGATTCGCCAATCGACAACGGCCGGAAAACCGGAAGTGCGAATCGATCTCAACCGGGAAAAGATGGCCGCTCTGGGCCTGTCGCTCGACTACGTTGGATCGGAGCTTCGGGTCGCCTTGAACGGGGACAATAGCTCGAAATTCCGGGATAGGGACAACGAGTACGATATCATGGTTAAATATGATGATTTTGATACCAGCGATCCTGCACAGATACAGAACATAAGCTTTATCAATTCAAAGGGGCACAGGATATTCCTGAAGCAGTTTGCGGATGTGATCTATGGAACCGGACCCAATCGCCTGGAACGAAAATACCGGAACCCATCCATTACGGTGCTGGCTCGTGCGAGCGGTCGTGCCAGCGGGGATATCGGTAACGAGATAAAAGCGGAGATTGCCAAATTGAATCTGCCACCCGGAATCAGCATAAACTACGAGAACGACCTGGAAATGCAGGAAGAATCATTCGAGAGCCTGGGCCTGTCTTTCCTGGCCGCCATCCTATTTGTCTATCTGATTCTCACGGCCTTGTACAATTCATTCATCTATCCATTGTCGGTTCTGACCACCATCCCGTTAGCCGTAATAGGAGCCTTACTGGGACTTGCCCTGACCATGCAGAATATCAACATCATGTCGCTGCTGGGGATGATCATACTGGTCGGATTGGTAGGGAAAAATGCAATCATCCTGGTCGATCGGATCAATCAAAACCGTGACGCCGGACTGGAACTGCGAAAAGCCATCCTCGAATCATCGCGTACCCGGTTGCGCCCAATTCTCATGACCACGCTGACGCTTGTTTTCGGTGTTCTTCCGATTGCATTGTCGACAGGTGCAGCCAACGAATTAAAAACCGGGCTTGCCGTCGTGCTGATCGGCGGTCTGACCAGCTCATTGTTCCTGACCCTCATCCTGGTTCCTGTGATGTATGTGAAGTTCGAACAATTAAGGAGCCTCCTTTTGATGATTAAAGGGAAAATTTTGGAAACCGGGAAAAGCAAAACGGCCGGTAACAGGGACGAATGGGGAAAAAAAGATTCAACTGCTAAGAAAACGAGTACTGTCCTGGTCATTCTTTTCATGGTTTCGGTGTGTTTGACCCAGGCCCAGCCGGTGCGTATTACTATAAATGATGCGGTTGAGATTGCCCTGGCGAACAACCGCCAGATCAGGCTGACACAGCTGGATCGGGATCAGTCGCAGCAAAAAGTTCGGGAAGCCTATGGATACCTGATACCGGAAATTTCACTGGAAGGAAATTACATTCGTAATACAAAGTTGCCGGTTTTTTACCTGCCATCGGAATTTCTGGGGATTCCCGGAGGTGGGAATATTCCATTCAGGATAGGGGAAAAGAATGTTTACGAGGGATATATACAACTGCAGATGCCTGTTTATAATGCTGCGATTTACCCGGGGATAAGGGCGGCCGAGGCGAATCGGAAAATGAACGCTGAGCAGTTAAAAACGGCCCGGGCAAAGACGATTGCCGATGTAAAGAAAGCCTACCTCGATGTGCTGGTCGTTCGCAGGCATCTTCAGTTAACGGAGCAAAGTATCGACCGGGCCCGCCGGCGATTTCGGGATGTGCAATTGCTTTATATACAAGGTTTTGCCGCAGATGTTGATACGATGACGGCCTATCTGGGAGTAGAGACGCAATTGCCGGTCAGGCTAAAGCTGCGAAATTCGATTGATAACGCAATCAGCAACCTGCGGTTCCTCATGGGGGTTGAACAAAATACAGAGCTGGCTCTGCTAGATTCCCTGGGTTACAATAAAGAACCTGTCCCTGTGAGTTTTGATGCGGCATACGCCAGTGCACTCGGAAACCGGCCGGAAATATCCTCATTACGGCAGGCGGTAAGAGGTGCTGAGGAACAGCGTACTATCGCGTTCGCTTCACGCTTGCCATCCCTGAACCTGTTCGGTCAGTACAAAATTGAATCGCAGGCACCTGACTTCAAGTTCAGCGAGTATCAATGGCCCAGGAGTTCACTGGTCGGGTTGCAGCTTTCTGTTCCTGTCTTTTCGGGTTTCCGGACCGATGCCCGTGATCAGCAGGCAAAAATTGAGGTCCAAAAAGTGAAAGAGCAGTTGATGCAGCTCAAAGAGTATATTTATCTCGAAGTCAAGATGGCTCATAATGCTCTGATCGAAGCCAGGGAAAATATTGATCTCCAGGAGAAGACCGTGGCGCTTGCCGAACGCAATTATTCCATGATAAGCAGCAGGATGAATAACGGCCTCTCAAAACTAAGTGACTTGCTGGATGCCGAGCTGGTGCTCAATCAGGCAAAGACGAATTATGTGAACGAGGTGTATCATTACCTGGTTGCGAAGGCCGAATATGAGAGAGCAGTGGGGAAGGGGATAGTACCTTTCTGAACACGCAACCCCGAACCCAACGGATGTCATCCTGCCGGCGATTCCGGCTGTTCCCGGGATCGGCTTAGGATCCCGTTATCAAGGAGCAGCGTGCCGTTCCTGTAGTACAATCGTTTCCGGGGTGCAGACGAGATCCTACGCTGTTCCGAAGATCGGAACAGCATCAGGATGACATCATTGTGTTGTGGTGTTTTAATTAATTTCCCTTGCTTATCAACCGGTTACCTGACATATTAAACCAGCCAGGTATGAGCGGATACGTTTCTTAACGGGATTATTTTAAGTGAAATGAACCGTATGCCCCTGAATGCTGTTGAATCGTCTGAATTACAGAGTTATGGATTAAACAAGGACCAGTGAAACTTTATACTAAACTACTTGAAATTTTAGAAGCCCATGACGTTAATCACATCTTCGGGGTGCCAGGGGATGCAATTAACCCATTGCTGGAGGCGCTCAGAAAGCAGGATTCCATCAAATATATTCATGTGGCCCACGAGGAGAGCGGCGCGATGGCGGCCAGCTCATCGGCCAAATTAACCGGAAAATTACAAGTGTGTGCCGGGACAGTCGGTCCCGGTGCCATCCATCTGCTGAACGGACTTTATGATGCCAAAAAGGATCATGCGCCCGTACTGGCCATCGTGGGTCAGGTGCCCTCACAGTATATCGGAAGTGATTATCACCAGGAAGTCAACCTGCCGGTGCTGTTCCAGGATGTGGCTGATTACATTACAGAGATACAAAACCCGGAGCAAATGCCGGATGTGGCGATTGAAGCCTGTAACTCGGCGGTTGCCAACCATAGCGTCTCGGTGCTGGTCATCCCCTATGATGTCGGACAAAAAGACGTGCCCGATCTCCCGGTTACAGCAATAACACACGATTTGTTGAGTCCGCTAAGTCCGCAGGATAATCGTATAGAAGAAGCGGTTGAGAAGATTAATAATGCCGAACACATCAGCCTGTTTGTAGGAGAGGGGGCGAGAGGCAGCCGGGATCAGGTTTTAAAACTGGCGGAGCAGCTACAGGCTCCCATCATCTTTTCACTGAAAGCCAAAGACATCATTCCTTATGACCATCCCAACACGGCAGGCGGACTCGGTTTGTTGGGCAGTCGTGCCGGTGTGCGGGCCATGGACGACTGTGATCTGGTGTTGATGCTCGGTTCTGATTTTCCCTATAAGGAATGGTTCAATCATGATGGGGATGTCATACAAGTCGACCGGCGTGCCTCTGTAGTTGGGAGACGGCGTCCCGGTGCGGTTGCCATACATAGTGATGTGGGGCCGGCCGTGGAAGCCTTGTTGGCTAAGCTGCAACCACGATCGAGCGCCGACTTTTTGCAGGGTATCCAAAAGGTTAAAAAAGAGTGGGATGCTTTTCTTCATGAACAGGAAGCCGTCGACAGGTCGAAGAATGTAGTGCATCCGCAGGCCGTCGCTGCAACACTCAGCGAGCTCACCGGGCCTGATACCATATTCACGTGCGACACAGGCGAAGTAACCGTTTGGGGTGCACGGCATCTTTATCTTAAAAAGAACCAGCGGTTCACGCTCGCCTTCAACCTGGCAACGATGGCGTATGCTATGCCGGCTTCGATTGGAACGCAGTGTGCTTATCCAAACCGCCAGGTGATTTCCCTGTCGGGCGATGGCGGATTTAACATGTTGATGGGCGATTTTCTTACCGCCGTCAAGTATAAGCTTCCGATCAAAGTTGTGGTCTTCAACAATGGCAAACTGGGTCTGATAAAGATGGAACAAGAGTCGGAGGGTTATCCCGAACACGAGACCGGTCTGCAGAACCCGGATTATGCCGCACTTGCCAGTGCAATGGGCGGGCATGGTTTCCGGGTAAAAGGCCCTGCTGAATTGAAGTCCGTTCTTC
>DATFNI010000403.1:0-3418 GCA_035266485.1 Balneolales bacterium | reverse complement strand
GAGCGAAAAAACCGAACCCGTCTCCTGATTTTTAAGATTTAACCTTAAAGCCATCTAACCAGGGTCGGATGGCTTTTATTCTTTGGGTATAAGAGGCACATCCTAAATAAGGATAAGCCTCAAACGTAATAATAATTTAACCTATCAAAAGACTCTTTTGTGTATTTTTATTACAAGACTTGACTACAATCTGTACATAACCCATTATCATGTACATCGACGGCAGACACCTTTCACCTTTTATATCAAGGTGAAAAAGACTGAATTATAATTATCCCCCGACCAGCTGTCAGTATGTCTACATCGCGTCCGAAATATAAGCTCATCAAAACACTTGCGATTACTTTTGTAATCATGCTGATGTGTATGACACTGTTTGAAGCAGTGAAGATGCTCATCTTCCCCCAGATCTCAATCTGGCATTCGCATTTCCTTACAATCGGGTTTAGTACGCTGGCTGCAACATTTGCTGCTTTTTACATAATCAGAATTTACGAGGACCTCTACCAAAAAAATCTTCATGAAATAAAGGAAAGGAAACAGGCCCAGGAATTGCTGACGAAGGCATACGATGATCTTGAGCATCGAATAGAGGAGCGTACCAGTGAATTATCGGAGTTCAACCGTCGTTTGCAGGAAGAGGTGACCATACGGAAACAGACTGACGATGCCCTTAGAAGGTCAGAGGAGCGGTTCTCTAGGATTTTTCACAATGCCCCCGTTGCCATAGCCATTGGTACCCTTGATGAAGGACGGGTATTAATGGTGAACGATAGCTTTGTCCGATTGATGGAATATGAGGAGAAGGGCGAGGTGCAGGGCCGGACAATTAACGAACTGCATATATGGGCAGACGAGTCGGAATGGAATCACCTGCATCGGCATCTGCTACAAGACGATACTGCACCGTACGCGGTTGAAACTCAAATTCGCACCAACCTGGGTGAACTCAGGGATGTCCTGTTATCTGTCGAGAAAATTGATCTGAGCGGCAGGCCAGGGGTCTTGAGCATGATGCTCGATATCACTGATCGGAAGGATGCTGAAAAGAATCTGGTGTCTGCCAAAGAAATGGCCGAAGAGATGGATCGCTTCAAAACAAGCCTGCTTGCCAATATCAGTAATGAGGTAAGGGAACCCTTGAACGAGATTTTAAAAGGGGCATCCCGGTTGGCCTATGATCATGATGATCCGGATGTGTCGGAAATTGCCGTGTCAATTTACCAGAGGGGCGAACATGTATTCAAGACGATCAACGGCATCCTTGACCTGGCCGAGGTTGAGGCAGACAGGAAGAAGCTGCATCTGCAGGTTCGGGATATCAGGGAGGTTGTCGAAGCCATAGCCGAACGGATGAGGCCACAGGCTCAGGAAAAGAATGTGGAACTGGTTATCGAAAAAAGCGAGGTGCCGGTAATGGCAAATATCGATCCGGTTCTGTTTGAACATGCGATAGTAAACCTTCTCGGTAATGCCATCACATTTACAAATGAGGGCAATATTCAGGTCAAGATCAGACCGAAGCAGAGGAGTGGAAATGAATTTGCCCAGATAAAAATTCAGGATACCGGTGTAGGTATCAGAGAGGAGATGCTGCCATATCTGTTCGATGCTGTAAAGCCCGACCATATCATACCAAGAGAGGATAAGAAACAGGGATACCGGCTCGGCCTGCCGATTACCCGCCGAATGATTAATCTGATGGATGGCACCATTCGAGTGAAAAGCCAGGAGGGGGAGGGGAGTGTATTCACCATCAGACTCCCTTTGATAGGTACCGGGCAGACGGTTAACAGCGACCAATTGCCGGTCAATAACTGATGTGAGAAGAAAAAGATCAAAGAGCGAAAGTACCCCTTGTTATGCTGATACCTGCCCACATGAGAAATGAATCAACATCCTGTTCCGGTCATTGAAAAGGTATAAAAAAAGCCGTCCCATTTGAGACGGCTTTGCAAACTGATTTATCAGACCAGAATTATTTGCTGCTTTTCTGATTTTTAGGATGATCAATTTTAAGCAACTCGACATCGAAAATCAGCAACTGATTCGGACCAATGGTTGAACCGGCTCCACGGCTTCCGTAAGCAAGCTTGGAAGGAATGAACAAGCGCCACTGGCCACCCACATGCATCATTTGCAAGGCCTCTGTCCAACCCTGAATGACATGACCGACATTTAGGTTGGCAGGTCCGCCATGTTTTTTGGAACTGTCAAATACAGTACCGTCTGGCAGCATTCCTACATAATTGACGGTCACTTCGTCGTTAGCCGTTGGTTTGGGACCCGTTCCTTTTTTCAAAATCTTATACTGCAATCCGGAATCTGTTACGTGAACGCTGTCTTTTTTTGCATTCTTTGCAAGGAAATCTTCTTCTTCCTTCTCATTCTTTTTACTAGCAGCGGTCTGTTTTTGCATATGCTTGCTGTAAAGATCACTCTGAAATTGCTGGATGGCCTTTTGCATATCGCTCTTGGAAAGGCTGGTATCTTTTGTTCCACTGATTGCATCAGCTACCCCACGGGCCAGCACAGCAGGATTGATGTCAGCATCCTGGCGTTTGAAATTTTGCCCAATATCGTAGCCGATACTGTAACTGACACGATCGGTCTTATTGTTTAAATCCGGTTTCGGAAGATTGCCATTGGATTGCTGCTTACAGGCACTCAGACCAATAAACAAAGATCCTATAATGAAATAGGTGAGATGGGTTTTTTTATACATAGAATGATATTATTTAATGAATAAAAGCTGGGATCAATATCAGGCCGATACGGACTGTCAAATTAGCTGGTAAAATACAGTATTTTTAAGAGGGTACAAATGAAGATATGTCAGTGATTTTTTTTAACGAAATGCTGAAGATCGCTGATACTTCTGATATGATCGGACCGGGCCTGAGATTCACGCATCATCAAAGCATACGTATTGTTGAACCCTAACGGTTGCAACCAACTTAGATTATATCGTTTTTCGGTTTTCTTTTTAACAAAATTATAGACCTTTTCCTGATCATTGAGCAGGGAGTCGGCCTGTGATGAATCAGCTTTAAGGATTACGTAGAGGCCGGTTCCTGTGTATTCGGGATATAGGTCAATTTCGCCGCTGTTAAGAGCATCGAATACGATTTTGGTACCGGCCAAACCGGTTTGAAGTCCAACTGTGAGGGAACTGTTATTTTCGATAAGTGTCTTGAACATCCAGTCGAGAATAAATTGTTCGGTAAAGTTTTTTCCGCCGATGACAATATCTGGTGCTCCGGTCCTCACAATTGTTGTTTGAAATCCTTTGGACTTAAGAAAGTCTCTTGCGACATCCGCCGGGTTTTTATGGAGCTGATCTACCTGGTAGTTAAGTTCCTGCATCGTCGTATTGTCCAGTTTCCCGGCAAGGCGATTTAGGATAGTCCGTAACTGG
>DATFNI010000402.1:0-7976 GCA_035266485.1 Balneolales bacterium | reverse complement strand
GTACCAAAAGAGGTTATATGATAGCGTGTGGCTCATTCCGAAGTCTGACAGGTGTTCTTCTTATAAGCTTGTTTGTACTGTTTGGACTCCAACATCCGAAGAAGAAACAAGACAATAAGGATAATTCCAGGGGTATTACGATAAATCCGAAGGCTAACCTTGCCTTCGCAATGCAGCAACTCCGTTATGCCGTCAAAACCTATCCGGACAGCACCCATTTCCCCAGAACGGTCAATGCCGACGGTTCAATGAAATGGGTCGGTGCCAGCGACTGGACAAGCGGATTCTTCCCGGGTGAATTATGGTACATGTACGAGTATACCGGTAAGCCGTTTTGGAAGGAAGAAGCGGCCAGATGGACCGATCAACTGCAAAGTCAGCAGTACAATACCCACACGCACGATGTGGGTTTCATGATGTATCCCAGCTTTGGACATGGATACCTGTTCACCAACAATGATCATTACAAACAAGTGGTCATTCAGTCCGCGCGATCCCTGATCACACGATTCAATCCCAAAGTCGGAGAGATCAAATCGTGGGATCATACCAAATGGGAATATCCGGTAATCATCGATAATATGATGAACCTGGAATTGCTGTTCCGTGCAACTCAATTCAGCGGAGACAGCACCTTTTATCATGTCGCTATAACTCACGCCCTGAATGCCATCAAGTCGCACGTTCGTCCCAATGGGAGTACCTATCATGTTGTTAATTTCGATACAACGACGGGAAAAATACTCTGGCGCGGAACGGCTCAGGGCTATGCCGATAACTCCACATGGGCACGCGGGGAGAGCTGGGCATTGTATGGTTTTACGATGGCCTACCGGTATACAAAAGACACGCGGTTTCTCAAAGTTGCCCAAAAAGTAGCCCACTACATCCTGACAAACAAAAACCTGCCCGGCGACGATGTCCCCTATTGGGATTATAATGCTCCTGGTATTCCAAATGCTCCTCGTGACGCTTCGGCAGCAGCAATCATGAGCTCTGCATTTATTGAGTTGAGTGGCTATGTTCCACCGGTCGAGTCCAAAAAATACCTACAAACGGCCAAAAAGATCATTCACAGTTTGTCAACGCCCAAATACAGGGCTGCGACCGTCGGCAGCAACGGCGGATTTATCCTGAAGAAAAGTGTCGGCAGCAAACCTGCAAATTCAGAAGTGTCCGTACCGCTTGTTTATGCCGATTATTACTATATCGAGGCCAACCTGCGCTACCTTCAGCACGAGAAGAAATAGGAAAGTAACCTCGCCTTTCTTTGTCCCATTTCCCATTAGGATACCGCCGTGGCGGGACAGAAGAACGATCTCCTCCCTTGAGGGAGGACTAAGGTGGGTGTTACCCGCACGGCAACCTGTAACAAGCGAATTCAAGGTGAAACGCTGCGTAAACACCCCCTAAAAGTCCCCACGAGGGAGAAAATAAAGCTTGTAAAGTTGCTTCATTGTTCACTGCTCCCTGACATTCCTCTTTCTCTTTAGCATCCAAATGTTGATCTTACCGTGATAAAAATGGAAAAACAGATTTTTGATTATCAGTATAACTCACTATGGCTCATTTAACTTTCAATCCCGATGACGTCTATCTTTTTGAGTCGATGCTCGGTGAGGATGACCGCATGGTTAAGGAGGCGGCACGGGAATATGCACAGAGCCGCCTGGAGCCGCGTGCCCTGAAGGGCAACCAGGAAGAATATTTTGACCGGGATATTGCCGGCGAAATGGGAGACCTGGGACTATTAGGCGCAACCGTTGATCCCAAATACAACGGAGGAGGAGCTTCCTATACGGCATATGGACTCATTGCCAGAGAGGTGGAACGTGTTGACTCGGGATATCGCTCATTCATGTCTGTACAGTCGTCGTTGGTAATGTGGCCGATCGAGACATATGGCACGGACGACCAAAAGAAAAAATACCTGCCGAAACTGGCAACCGGTGAGATCATCGGTTGTTTTGGTCTGACTGAACCGGATCACGGTTCGGATCCGGGCTCTATGGTCACAACGGCACTGAAAGTCGATGGTGGCTGGATCCTGAATGGCGCTAAAATGTGGATCACCAATTCACCCATTGCAGATGTTGCCATCGTATGGGCTAAGGCGAAAGAGCATAAGGACGATGATGGAGTGATTCGCGGTTTTATCCTCGAGAAGAATATGAAAGGCTATTCTGCGCCAAAGACTGAAAATAAAATGTCGCTGCGGGCCTCCAGTACGGGTGAGATCGTTATGGAAGATGTCTTTGTGCCGGATGAAAATGCATTCCCGGAGATTCGCGGATTAAAGGGGCCATTCGGTTGTTTGAATAATGCGCGTTACGGGATTGCCTGGGGTGCCGTTGGCGCTGCTGAAAATTGCTACCACCGTGCGCGACAGTATGTCCTCGATCGCAAGCAGTTCGGACAGCCGCTGGCCGCCAATCAGTTGATACAGACCAAACTTGCCGATATGGTAACCGATATCACGGCTATGCAAATGCTTGTGTATCGTCTGGGACAGCTGAAAGATCAGGGAAAAGCCCATCCCGCAATGATATCACTGGCGAAGCGCAACAACACGATGAAGGCTTTGAACATCGCCCGTGCATCCCGGGATATGCATGGCGGTAACGGCATAACCGGGGACTATCGGGTGATACATCACGTTATGAATCTCGAATCAGTAGTAACCTACGAGGGGACCTACGACATCCACGGATTGATCCTGGGGAGGGAAGTGACCGGCATCCAGGCCTTTACCCCACTCGGAAACAGTGACCAGTAACCAGTTAAAAGTACAAAAGTTATTATTTGTTGCGGGGGGCGATCAACCATCAACTACCTGGCTCTTCCTTGAAGGGAAAAACACTTCGCCCGCGAGACGGATGACATATTGGGAGGCGTCATGCAGAAATGATTGCCGGCAATTCGGAAGCCGAAGAATGTGTGTTTGAGTGCCGTTTTCTGAAACCGTAACTTAGTCGCGCTTTATTATGCTTATCATGTCACACAAGATGGCTGGAGAAGACCTTTAGCGAATCAAAACAAGATATAATGATCTCAGATACCCTATCCTCCATTATTAATATCAGCCGGGAAGCCGGCAACCGGATAATGGAATTTTATGATAAACCTGTTGTGGAGTATAAGGCCGATAATAGTCCGCTTACCCAGGCGGATTTGGCCGCACATTATCTGATTTGTGATTTTTTGAAAGATAATTACCCTGAGATCCCGGTCATTTCAGAAGAATCCGGCATCCCTGAATATGGTACCCGTAAGGGATGGGATCGATTCTGGCTTGTTGATCCACTCGATGGGACCAAAGAGTTCATCAGCAAAAACGGCGAGTTCACCGTCAATGTAGCACTGATTGATAAGAATGAACCGGTGTTGGGTGTTGTATATGCCCCCGCCAAAAAGCTGATGTATTATGCCGAAAAGGGCTCCGGATCCTGGAAACAGTTTGATGCCGGAGAATTGGTGAGGATATCTTCAGATAAAGCTGATCCCAAAAAACCGTTGCGGGTGGTGTGCAGCCGTTCGCACGGTTCCGATGCACTGGAAGAGTATCTGAGCAAGTTCACTGTTGAGAGCCGGATACCATCCGGAAGCTCCCTTAAATTTTGCCTGGTTGCAGATGGCACCGCCGATTTATATCCCCGACTGGGACCGACCATGGAATGGGATGTTGCCGCCGGCGACTGTGTATACCGAAACTCGGCAGCAAAAGGCCAGCATCCATCAGAACTGACCTACAACAAACCTTCATTCAAAAACAACGGATTTGTCATAGGATTTTAGCTAATTGTCAGTAGTCAGTAGTCAGTAGTCAGTAGTCAGTAGTCAGTGGAAATCACCATGCACATGATTGCCAACAACCAACAACTAACAATTATCAACTAACAATTATCAACTAACAATTATCAACTAACAATTATCAATTATCAACTAACAACTAACAACTAACAACCTCATGCCAAAACGCCATATCGTCTGGTCAGACGGGTATCTGAAAACAGAAGATTATGAAAAGAGGAACGGCCACCGGAGTGGAGTCGTCTGGTTTACAGGGCTCAGCGGATCGGGCAAGTCAACCGTAGCCAGGGCGCTGCAGCATGAACTATTCGGTCGTGGCTGCATGGTATATGTGCTGGATGGGGATAATGTACGCCATGGATTGAACTCGGATTTGGGATTCGACGAAACGGACAGAAAAGAAAATATACGCCGGATCTCGGAAGTGGCCGGGTTGTTTCAATCAGCAGGATTCATCGTATTAACGGCATTCATCTCTCCATTCCGTGAAGACCGGGACCGGGCACGAAAAATCATTGAACCCGCCCCGTTTGTGGAAGTGTTTGTCGACACGGATATCGAGGTCTGCCAGACCCGTGATCCGAAAGGTTTATATAAAAAAGCGTTGAATGGAGATATCAAGGATTTTACAGGCATCTCATCACCTTATGAAGCACCTGAAAAACCGGAGATTGTGCTGCCAACAACTGAACAATCCGTGGAACAGTCGGTTGAGCAGATCATCGGTTGGATGGAAAATGAGAAGTGGTTTGAAGGTTAGTAGTTTGAGATTTGAGTAGTGAGAAAAAGAATCCGTACCCTGATGAGCAAACGCCTATCAACTAACAACTATCAACTAACAACTATCAACTGACAACTAACAACTAACAACTCCAAATGCCCCTCTGGATAACCATCGTTCTTCTGATCGTGATGACGGTACTTCTGATAAAAGAAGTAGCCGACATGTCTATGATCATTTTTGGAACCCTGGTTGTTTTTTTGATCCTGGGTATTGTCAATCCTACCGATGCTTTTGCGGGATTCTCAAATGAGGGCACGTTAACCATCGGTTTTCTGTATATCGTAGCCTATTCCATTCAGTCCACGGGCATTTTGAATCGGATCGGTGCCCAACTGCTGGGCAGACCTGAAGAACCTCACTACAAACGATTATTACGGTTGCTATATCCTGTAGCCACGGCTTCCACGGTGACTAATAACACACCGATCGTAGCAATGATGATCCCGATGGTCAAGCGTTGGTGCCAGCGACACCAGGTAGCCCCATCAAAAATTCTGCTTTTGGTTTCTTATGCCACCATTTTGGGAGGTATGTGTACGCTAATCGGTACGAGTACTAACCTGGTGGTACACGGCATGTTGCTGAGCAACGGTTTCCCCGGCTTTAGTTTCTTTGGGCTCGGATACGTAGGCTTACCTCTGATGATTGTTGGGGTGTTGTTATGTTCCCTGATCCTGTATCGCCTTCTGCCTGATCGCAAAGAGGCGATTATCACGTTGGGAGAGAGCACGAGAGAGTTTGTTGTTGCACTGAAGGTGTCGAATGCCTACCCGCATATTGACCAAAGCATTGAAGCTGCCGGCCTTCGTCATCTCAACGGATTATTCCTTTTCCAAATAGAACGGAACGGTTCCGTGGTAGCTCCTGTGACACCGGATGAAAAAATTCAGTTAAAGGACCGTTTGTTTTTTACAGGAGTGCCGGGTACAATCGTCGACCTGCAAAAAGAGCCGGGACTCGAGGTGATAAAGGATGTTGAATTTGATATAAAAAACTACGACTCCAACAAGTACCAGACATTTGAAGTCGTCATATCCAGCAGTTCACCTCTTCTGGGGCAAAAGGTACGTGAGAGCAACTTCCGGCAGGAGTACGATGCTGTGATACTTGGCATCCACCGGAATGGGCACAGGATCAACAAAAAAATAGGTGATATCATCCTGCAGGAAGGGGACACACTTCTTATTTTGGCGCCTAAATCTTTTCATCACCGCTGGTATCACTCCAGCGATTTCCTGCTGGTATCCAACAGCGAACAACTTCCATCGCGGGAGAAGGTTCACACTAATATTATTCTGGGTGTTTTCCTTTTGATGATTATCGCCGTCGTCACCGGTCTTGCGCCTATGATTATTGCGGCCGTCACTGCTGTGATGATTTTAATCGTGACCAAGAGTGTGTCGGCCCAGGAAGCCGTTCGTTCGATCAACTGGAAGGTCCTGATCATTATCGCAGCATCACTCGGGATTGGCAAAGCCGTTCAGAATGCCGGTCTCGCGCAGGCAATTGCCCAGGGACTTCAGGTGATCGTGGGGCACGAAGGTCCATTCTTGCTCATTGCCGTGGTGATGCTGACAACCATGATCTACAGCATGATGGTAACGAATATTGCAGCAGCGGCCATCCTGTTTCCCGTAGCCCTGGTTCTGTCGGGCGGTAATGTGCATCTGCTCATGCCATTGGCCTATGCCGTGACCATCGGGGCCACGGCGTCATTTATGTCACCCATCAGCTACCAGACAAACCTGATGGTATACGGTCCCGGAGGGTACCGATATTCAGATTATATCCTCGCAGGGCTGCCGATAAGTCTGCTTGTCTGGCTGGGTGGCTCCTATCTTATCTATCTCAAATTTTTCGGATGAAATAAGACAAGTGCCCCATCTCCTCCCTTGAGGGAGGACTAAGGTGGGTGTTACACCGCGCCGCATCATGGAACCAGCGGATACATAATGAAACGTTGCGTTGACACCCCCTAAAAGTCCCCTCAAGGGGACAAAAGCCCCATCTCATCTCCTCCCTTGAGGGAGGACTAAGGTGGGTGTTACAATGCGCCGCATCATGCAACCAGCGGATACATAATGAAACGTTGCGTGACACCCCCTAAAAGTCCCCTCAAGGGGACAAAAGAAGCAAGGTGGGTGTTACACCGTGTGGTATCATTGCAACAAACCGATTCAATCACTGCCCGCAACTTTCCCCACATTAGGTTGGGCAATTTTGAATATAAACTCTTATTTTCAGAACGATTTTTAGGTTTCAAGGTTTGTACATTCTGCGGTAACGGGCGCAATTATAAAACAGGAAAAATAAATCATTCATGAGATCATACAAACTTACGCATCTGGATCAGCTCGAATCCGAAGCAATACATATCATGCGGGAAGTTGCCGCACAGTTTGAGCGTCCGGTTCTTTTGTTTTCAGGCGGCAAGGATTCCATTGTAATGGTTCATCTTGCCCGTAAGGCTTTTTATCCGGCCAATATTCCATTCCCCATCATGCACATCGACACTGGGCACAATTTCCAGGAAGCCCTGGATTTCCGCGATAACCTCGCAGAGAAAGTAGGCGTAGAACTCATTGTGCGTAAGGTTCAGGATACTATCGACCAGGGTCGTGCCGTGGAAGAAAAAGGTCCGAATGCCAGCCGTAATGGCTTGCAGACTATCACCTTGCTCGATGCCATAGAAGAATTTCAGTTTGATGCTGCCTTTGGTGGCGGACGCCGGGATGAGGAAAAGGCACGTGCCAAAGAACGTTTTTTCTCCCACCGGGATGAATTTGGCCAGTGGGACCCTAAAAACCAACGCCCCGAGCTGTGGTCGCTTTATAACGGAAGGAAAAACCCGGGTGAACACTTTCGCGTATTCCCTCTGAGTAACTGGACAGAGATGGATGTCTGGCAATACATCGCCAAGGAAGATCTGGATATCCCGGTCATTTATTTTTCACATGAAAGGGAAGTGCTGGATCGCCGGGGCATGTTGCTGGCAAAATCGCCCTATGTTACTCCTGTGAATGGAGAAAAATACGAAACGAGAATCGTTCGGTTCCGGACCGTTGGCGATATGACCTGTACGGGCGCCGTGTTATCTGAAGCCAGTACGTTGGCCGAGATCATACAGGAAGTAGCTGCTGCACGCGTCACCGAACGAGGCAACCGCGCCGATGACAAACGTTCCGATTCCGCCATGGAAGACCGGAAGAGGCAGGGGTACTTTTAATTCTTAATTCTTAATTGATAGATCGCATAACATAGTTTACACATTTGTAGCATGAGATAGTTTACACTCTTCATTACATAAAAGTTCTTTGACATGAGTGAAATGTCGTAGCATTCATCCAAAAAATGAATGAATACGAGAAAAGAAAACAAGCGA
>DATFNI010000401.1:0-5899 GCA_035266485.1 Balneolales bacterium | reverse complement strand
GATAACCAAATCAGAAACTTTTTCTCTCATAGAAATCTCCTTCCTCGGTACGAGGTTTAACCAGCGCATCAACGCAGACGGCGGGGATGCGCGGTAATTTTAGCGGGGTTCACAGGCCGCCGCTGGTTATGCTTGGTCGTTGGATTTACAACTCGATGTGCCCCAGCATGGCCTCATATCCACCCGACAGGTTCTCAAGTTTCCGCACGTTCTCGCGGATCTCGCTTGCCAGCGGCGTCAGTTGTTCATCGGGCGGCGTATCTTCTTTGCAGCACGGCGGATCATCTCGCAGCACACAGGCAATGCGCTCGCGCACCCTGTCATGCAACTCCGCAGCCCTGGCCAACTCCTTCGACAATCGCATCATCCACTTCCGCACTTCCGATTCACGCGCTTCCTTGCATCCGCCACCATCCATCATCGGTCCGTTCATTCTTCTGTCCTCCTGTTGTTGCCCCCGAAATCCAACCAAGAAGTCCACGCTATCGGCGGGGGCCGCCGAAGCGTGACTTCGATCGTTAAAGGGTTTGATGTTGGGTTGTTTGGTTCCGCGCTTCGATGACTTTCCTCCACCGCCAAACCGTCCACCTGATCCTACCGGCTGTGCCGCGCATGGTTTCAGGGTCGCGTGTTGAGCAGTTGGTGGGATAGTAGCCGTTTTTGATGTTCCTGTCAAGGACTTTTTTAAGATTCGACGACATTATTTTGTGCTTGACAGGGACCATTATTTTTTAATATAGTGCGATCATGGACACAATAAAATCGATAATAAAAGCAATTCGACAAGAGCTTGGGTTGACGCAGCGAGAATTTGCTGTGATTGTTAATTCGACCCGAAATAACATCGCCAAATATGAAACCGGGCTGTCAATGCCACCGGCTAATGTTTACCAGAGGATATTGGATGCCCGTGATAATAAAGGAGGAACGCAATGACATATGAAGAAGCTGAAAAGCGCCAGGCCGAAAATTGCGGGTTGTCGCTTGATGAGTACCGGCGGCGGCTGGATGAGTTGTTACGGCAAGTGGAGGTGGCCCGTGGCAGATCTTGAACCGTTAGAGTGTCCCGAATGCGGATACATAGATGTCCCGGCGGTTATTGAGACAAACAATGGGACCACAACTATTTACAAGGCAACCTGTAAAGAGTGTGGCAAGTATATTAAATTTCTTCCGAAATCATTATTTGAGGGAGCAAAAAAAACAAACGGCAAAAGGAGGAAGTCTGTGTGGACAGCTTTGGTATTAGGGGTTGATTACTGTGAGTTTTGCGGTAGACCTATATATCGGCTTGGGAAGAATGAAAAATTAGAAAGTCATCATAAAGAGCCCATCGAGCATGGAGGAACGGATACAAAGGAAAACATCCTTATTCTTTGCACCCCTTGCCATCGCATGGCGCACTTTCTGAGGACCTACCTAAACGAGCACACGTTACACCTCTATGAAAGTGGAGAACAGAATGCCAGAAAAAAACAATAACTTTTCGGCAGCTATAAAATACGCCGAGAAGGGAAAGCCTGTTTTCCCGTGCAATCTGGAAAAGCAACCAACAACAAAAAATGGATTTTTGGCAGCAACCACTGAAAAAGAAAAGATTCTAAGGTGGTGGAGCGAAAACCCGGCAGCATCAATCGGTATGGCAACCGGAGAGAAATCAAAATTATGGGTTCTTGACATAGATTTACCTGAAGGACCTAAGAACCTTGATAAATTGGAGCAAGAATATGGAAGTTTACCCACCACCCTTACGCAGGAAACAGGTGGTGGGGGCCTTCAATTTTTTTTCCAATGGCCTGGAAATGGAACTGAAATCAGAAATTCAGCAAGCAAAATCGGCAAAGGAATTGATGTTCGTGGCAACGGTGGATATGTAATCCTTCCACCGTCTCCACACCCATCAGGCAGTAAATACAAATGGATAACCACCGACCCACCCGCACCTGCACCTGAATGGCTTATCAATTTAGCAAAAAAAACACCCGAAAAAAAACATACCCCAATACAGGGCGTCAATAACGCCTATGGTCAAAAGGCTTTAGCGAATGAGCTTGTTGCTCTGTCATGTTCTGGTGAAGGCGAACGGAACGATCAGCTAAACAGATCGTCATATAGCCTCGGGCAATTAATCGCTGGTGGACAACTGGACATGGCAACCGTGCAAAATGCTCTCAGGGGAACGGCATCAGGTATAGGATTAAAGTCTACTGAAATCGAAAAGACGATTGCAAGCGGAATAAAGTCAGGGATGAATGACCCGCGATATCCACAAGGAGAATACATTTTTGGGGATACAGACGGACAGAATCGGACAGAATCGGACAGAATCGGACTAAATGGAAAACTCGGACAGGAATCGGACAGGAATCGGACTAAATCGGATAACGATCGGATAGAGTCGGATAACTATCGGACTAAATCGGATAACTCTGGTCCGACGCAAATGGACCTGAAAAGTGCTCTTAAAGAATGGATATTATTAGACAAAAGGACGTTTAACATACGAGATGCGTATAGTGACCTTGGTATCAAAAATCCTAAACAAAAAAAGACAGTTAGCTCTTATTTGTCGAAATTTTGTGAGGACGGATTAATTGAGAGGGCAATCGGACAAAGAGGGGTCTTCCTATATAAAGAGAGTGATTGTCCACATATAGACTTTATAAATATGGATAGTAGTAGTTTAATGGATAGCGTTATTTCACTCCCCCTCGGCCTTGAGGGCCTCGGAGTTAAAATAATGCCGGGGAACATTATCATAGTGGCTGGGGAATCCAACGCTGGCAAAACGGCAATCACTCTCGGGATCGCACATGATAACCTAAAGCCGTTTGGTGGGGCGCACGAAATCTTGAATTACTTTTCTTCTGAAATGGGTCCCATGGAATTACACACGCGAGTCAAAGCGTTTGGAGAACCCCTTGAAAAATGGGCGGGGATGAGAGCTATTGAACGAACCGGAAATTTCCATCAGGTAGTAGACCCGGACGGACTAAACATTATCGATTTTATGGAAGTGCATGACGAATTTTATCAGGTTGGGAACTGGATCAGAAGAATACATGAGACGCTGAAGGATGGGATTTGCGTTATCGCTTTACAGAAGAAAAGGGGGACTGACTTTGGGAGAAGCGGAGAAATAAGCCTGGAAAAGCCAAGGTTATATCTCTCAATTTCAGAAGTAATAAAGGGTTTTTCTTCATGTAAAATCGTAAAGGCCAAAAATTTTGTATCTGAACGGAACCCCAATGGCTTAGAAAAAGACTTTAGGGTAACGAACCGGGGCGCATATTTGGAGGAATTGTCAGATTGGAGATACGTTGACGCAAAAGAACGTAAACGTCTAAACGAAGGGTATGAGCTTCAGGCAAAACAGGAATCCATAGCATATGCCGAAAGATCAATACCAGAACGAGAAGCGGCATACAAATTTCATGTCGATGGAGATGTGAAAATTTTGAACTTTAGGGATCTAAAACGCTGGCGTGAATCTTTCAAGGGTCTTGATGTGGATGACGCATTGAAGCAGATAAGCGAAGATTCGTTTGAATCAAGTTTTTTAAGTACAAAAAATTGGTATCATCAGGTAAGCGGAATGTTGAAAAAGAAACACCAACAATATCACTCACAATTTTCGGAGGGTAATTAAATGTCAGATTTAAACCTATGCGTATTCACGGGCCGTTTGGGGCAGTCGCCTGAAATTCGGTACACGCCATCGGGGGTAGCGGTTGCGAATTTTACCATTGCCGTGGGGAAGAAATACAAAAACAAAAACGGTGAACAGGTTGATCAAACCGAATGGGTTAAGTGCGTGGCTTGGAAACGCCTCGCTGAAATCATCGGGGAATACTGTGACAAAGGGTCACGGGTTCAACTATCCGGCGAATTCCAGACCCGCAAATGGGATGATAAGGACGGTAACGCCAGATACACAACAGAGATTGTGGTTGATAAATTCCAAATGCTCGACAGCAAGGGCCAGTCGCAAGACCGTGGACCCGAAGGGACCAATCCGGGTGATCCGGTGCCGGGATTTCCTGAAGACGACATCCCATTTTAGCCATCGTAGCTTAACGGTAGAGCAACTGATAGGATTTAAGAAAATGCAATCACAAAGAAAAAAACAGAACTTTGAATACCGTCAATTATGCGGCTATCGCAACCATCCAAATTCTAACGTAAACGGAGTGATATTGGAACATAGGTTGGTCATGTCTAAAAAACTAGGCCGTGCGTTAAAAAATGGGGAAATTGTCCACCATATTGACGGGAATTTCACAAACAACTCGCCTGAAAACCTACAACTTACAACAAGGTCTGACCACCCATCGAAGCATAAAACTGGCATTACGATGGTGCCTTTAAAGTGTAGCAAATGTGGGAAAGAGTTTTATCGGGAGATTAGGCAGGTTAACACGAAAATTAAGTATGGGCAGAAGAACTTTTATTGTTCTCCTGAATGTGGACCGAGGTTTGTGGGTAACCAGTAGGTTCCCGGTTCAAATCCGGTCGGTGGCTCCAAGGGAGGGGGAAAGCGTGGATACTGAAGCAATAGTTAATGGCGACATGCAAAATCAAAAACAGATGTTTTTTAGACACACGATGTTGAGACATTTGAAAAATTTTAAGGGGGTAAATATGAATATTACAGCATTAACGAAAGCCATGTTGCATTGGGTCCCAATGGGGAGATCGGGTGGGTTTAGGTTTGAATTGTTCCCTGACGTTGATGTTGAAAAACGGGATATGACTTCAAGATCCTACAGGAAGCGAAAGACCAGGATCAAAATGGCGAAAGAAAGCCGAAGGCGTAACAGGTAGGGAATGGCATGGACCAACAAACCCCAGCAATGCAACAGACCGATAAACGGAGAGATGCTATCCAGGCCGGTACACCCAGACGTGTGCAGGTGGCATGTGGAGCGGAAAGACAAGTTTTGTATTGAGGAATGTGAGCATGGGGCGAAATTAGCGAGGGAGAAAAAATGAGCACATGGGCAACAGCGGGGATATTGGTGATAGCCGGGATAGCAGTTATCCGGCTACTCCTGGCGATTAATAGCGCTCTGATTATCTACAGCGCGAGATCCAGGGAGGATATTGGCGCCAGAAACGCGGAAGCGCGATGGGAAGAACTTAAAACCCTTTTGATCAGGCTGGCGGAGAGGAAGTGATGGACGTAACGCAATTCCCAAAACCTGAAAAGCGGTGCTGAAAATAAATGGAAGCTACATTTCTTAAAACAAGATCCGGCCTAGTACCTGATGATCCAAACACTCAAAACTGGTACGACAAGATACCTCTGGCCGGCGTGGTCCGTGGGAAGTTTACAAAAATGCGGAACCCGTATTTCCACCGCAAAATGTTTGCTTTGTTCAACATGGCATACGATCTGTGGGAACCAGGGGAAATAAACTCGAAGTACGGTACACCGCAACGAAACTTTGAGCGCTTTCGAAAAGACCTGGTTATCCTGGCCGGGTTTTATCATGTCGTGATCAGAGTTGACGGAACCACCCGCATTGAAGCTGATTCGTTACGTTACGATAAAATGAACACTGAGCAATTTGTGGCTTGCTACAGTGCGATAATTGATGTGCTGCTGCAAAAGCTCCCGGGGATGGGGAGCATGACAAGGGTTGAGGTTGACGCAACCGTGGACAAGGTTTTGAGTTTTGCATGACGTTTCCCAAGCCAAAACGAATCAAGGCAACCGGCAAAGCTATGGAAGAGCTACGAATGGAGGTATTCCATAGAGACCAAGGAAGGTGCCAAATGTGCGGCAGGTACGCAAGTTGGGAATCCGGCCACCTGGCGCATATCAAAAGCCGAGGCGCTGGTGGTGATGACGTACCGGAAAACTGCCGGTGGTTGTGTTTTGATTGCCATATCGGGG
>DATFNI010000400.1:0-3238 GCA_035266485.1 Balneolales bacterium | reverse complement strand
GAAACTCACGTAAGTACTATCGGCGTTACTGATCTCGCGCGGCAACTGAAACGAGTGGTAGAGAGCCGTATAGAAAGTCTCTTTCTCCTCACGACTGCCACCGGACACTTCTACCCGTCCAAGCTGCTTATCCCACGTCATTCTGGTGATATATCTGGTATGATCGAAATTCCAGGTGGGTATCTCTTTATCCAGATTCTTTTCTGCTTCCCCGATACTGGTGAAAGACATACCTACCTTGACTTCAATATCTTCCCCATTCCCGGTTTTGAATCTCACATACGCAATCGGCCGGTCGTGTGATTGTGTTGAGTCGTCTTCCGCATAGCCGCCTGCATTCCATATACCATAGCTGTCAAACGGCTGCATAAACCGAATCGCAAAGTATCCGGAGAAACCGGCCGGTTTCCCCCAACCCTGGTATATCCTGTAGACGGGATCAAATCCGACAATTTCATTCTTCTCAGGGATTATCCGGATAAATCCGTCCCCGGTCGTATTAGTTGTTGCAGCTTGATACCCGGCATTAGCATCGATGATCACGAATGAAGAATCGGACTTCGGGAATCTGAACCGTAAAAAGCCAGAATGCGCAGTTGCCGTCATCTCGGCTGTTATTCCATAGTCCTTTAGTCCGACCCTGTAGTAGTAGGGCGTAGATATCTCATGCTTATGGCTGAAAGAAGAGGCCCGATCGAGAGGATCAGTCTTCAATGGCCCCACGATGGGCATCAGGGTCATGCTGCCATAATCCTGGGTGGCACCGCCACTGAGCCAGTGCGAGGCCCGGAATCCCTGAATCATGGGATCGTAATACTGATACGGAGGGACTCCTTTCTTTCCGGGGGACCGGGTCTGAGGAGTCCATTGCGTCATCCCGAATGGCACACCCACATTAGGGGATACATTCCCTTCCATGGTCGTGCCAATCATCGGATCGACATAGTCGACCGGGTCGGAATCTTTACGAAATTCATAAGCGCTGACTAAAAGAATCAGTAACACTCCTATCACGGATAAGATGACTTTCAAGGTTCCTTGTCCTTTTTAAAGCTTTCACCCCTGACAACTAAATCATATGGTCAACACTTACGTAATTGTTTTTCATCCACGTGTGGACCGTGCGGGGTAATGGGGTATTATGTTTATCCCGGCTATGACTGGATTTTCACATCAGCCGAGGTATTCCTTGCCAATTTAACAGAAAGTAAACCATTTTTACTATCCCATTTGTAACGTTTTCTTCGGCCGTCGATACGCACACGATGCGGTTTGCCGGTCAATTTAACATTCAATACAACGGCACTCTGAATGGGGTCGACATGTATCATCATATCATTATTCTCGACCTGTGCGTTAATCATCTTTACATTATCATGATCAGCCCGGTCCACATACGAGAAGGCTGTCTTCGTTCCCGTTTCACCGGGCACATATGTTATCGCAAGGTCTGACTCCTTCTTATTGCCAAGCCATATCTTATCATTGCCCTTGTAAATATCACCCGTGAGGTAAATCGAGTTTGCCTTTATGAAAACCGGGATGTGGGCTAGATCTTCCGTGACCGAAATTGTTTGATTTCCGCCATACGATTTCGACCAGTTATTATAGTCGTACCACTTTCCGGCCGGCAAATAGATGCTTCGTGTGTTTGTCGAGTCGTATATTGGCGCAACCAAAAAGGCATTTCCGAATTCATATTCATTCCAGATATCGTACGTCTTCGGGTCATGGGGATACATATACGCCAGTGGTTTCATAAGAACCCCATGATTTGCTGATGTGTTGGCCAGTGAATAGATATACGGCAACATGTCCATCCGATGTTCGCAAGCTGCTCTGAAAACATCCTGAAGCTGCTCACCGTACTTCCAGGGCGGGCGATCCTCTCCCTTCCCACCGGCATTGTCGATCTTGATCTCGAACATACCGCTCCAGGAACTGAATTCGAGCCACCTGGCGTAGAGTGCCGTTGAAATCCTGCCACCCAGGTACCCGCCGGTATCCGAACCCCACATCGGGAATCCCATGAACCCGGTCCTTACGGCGTTGGCAATAGTGCTGGCAAGGCCGTCCCAGCTTGACCGGGAATCGCCGCTCCATACCGCACTCAGGTAGGGCTGGCAACGCTGGAAGGCAGCCCTGGCAAAATTAAACTGATCTTTTCCGAAAGAATCACGCAGGAACTTATCAATCGTCTTTGCGTAGAGGTAAATGTACTTATTCCGGTGTTCCGGTTCCGGCGTCCCGTCATACCAGTGTGCCATCTCGGGAAAGGCCTCATCTGCCCGGTCCATTTTATGTCCACGTACGTTATAGGCATACTGATTCTGTTTTAGTCGTTTTTCAAATTCATTAACCGCTTTGGGATTGGTCAGGTCCATATATCCTTTATAGTTCGGCAACAAACCCGGGAAGTCTCTGTCGCCAAACGTCATCGGGCCAACCCACGTCATGAACTGCAACCCGTATTTATTATTGATTTCGGATATCCACTGCTTAGGATTCGAAAATTTGCTGTTGAAATCCATCCTGGACCATTCATGTGATCCGTCGCTATATGGCCGGTCGACATACCAGCCGGTCAACGGGATCTTCAGATCCGTCATGTGTTTGATATCGTCCAGGATGCCCACTTCTCCACGATTATTCTGATCACGCCAGACAATTGGTCCGCACGCCCAAACAGGCACATACTTCGGACTGCCGATAATCTGATAGTACTGCCGAAGCATCTGGTCGCCGTTGGAACCCGGAATGATATACCAGTCCAGCTTTCCGGTGTGATGATATAGTTGGGTCTCTCCCTTCTTAGCGAAACGATATTTCCCCTCTGCAAAGGTATCGAAGAAAGATGCATATCCCCTGCTGCTCATATAGAACGCCGACCAGACAGAAGCGTAGTTTTCATGATACTGATCGCCGTTACCCACAACATCCACGTCAACCACATCACCCCTCAGGTCGGGCGATTTCAGATTGTTGGGATACAAATGTTCAAGTACGCCAAAATAATGTTCATCGTGATCGGCAAGATGTATGGTTACGTTCTGTGCCCAATTGGGGTATGCAGCAAAATGCAATCCATCTGCCATTCTCGTGACGTTGAGGGTCACGTCCAGCGGTTTTGTATTGTTCTGGTATTGTGCCGCCGCCGGGTATACCATGTGTAGTGTGTAACCGGTTCCAGAGCTATCGGTTATAACAACGGATACAGGCTCCGTAAAATTAAATGCGA
>DATFNI010000399.1:0-6979 GCA_035266485.1 Balneolales bacterium | reverse complement strand
CTTTTTAAATACCATCCGGTAGTGATCAAAAATTTCACGCTCAAAGCAACTCTTGTTCGGGTTTGTGGTTAACAGGGCCCTGACACTGCTGTCGGTAAGGTATTTGGGAAGCAGTTTCAGTAGAAAAATGTACTTCTTTAGATTGAATGACCGATATCTCTTTCCCCACTCGTTTAAGGTTTCAATATAGTCCAGCCGACCGCTACTCTTGCTTATCAAGGTAAAGAAAGGGGTGGCATTTTTAATCACCATCTCCGATCCATAAGGCAACCAGGATCCCGGAAACTGCTTTTCCATTAATGCCAGAATGTAGGCTGCCGAATCTTTGTCGGCATGAATATCAATATCGTCATAATCTATCATATTTTTGCTGAAGGTCATCGTTTGCAGATACAACCGTCCACCGGGTGGCAGTAAGTCAGACACGGTCTTAAAAAAATGCCGGTAGACCTCTTCTTGTTTACCTGCTTTATATTCCTCAACCGAGCAGAAATGTTCAAAAGCACCCAGGGAGGCTACGGCATCAAAGATACCATAATTTTCCGGTTTCACTTCCAGGCAATTCTTAAGATAGACCTGCAACCCATTTTTTTTGCATGCCTTTACCTGCCCGTCGGAGAGGGTAAGACCGATACACTCTGCCCCAACCTGCCGTGATATGTAGGAAACCAGAGGACCCCAGCCACAGCCCATATCCAGCACCCGGCTGTTCGGGGTGATATTCAAATTTTTTACGATAAAACGATGCTTTTCTTCCTGGGCCTCCTCAAGCGTCATCGAAAAATCTCCATTATACATGGCTCCACTAAAATCACCCGTTTCACCCATACTAAGCCGAAATATTCGGTCAATAGTACTGTATATAAAGTCTAATTCCTGTTTATCAGCCATAATCTAATCGTTTAGTTGAAATGCCCTAGAGTTTTAGATACGGAGGGGACGGTTTTCATCCACCAACTCCTCTCCCAGCGACACCAGTTCCTTCAGGTCTCTATCATTTAGCTCGCCGATCCATTTTTCGCCGCTTGACACGGTCAGGTCGGCCAGTTGTCTTTTGCTGCAGAGCATCTCGTCGATTTTTTCTTCCAGCGTACCCTTGGTTATCATGCGGTGCACCATCACATTTTGCTGCTGACCAATCCGGAAAGCGCGGTCGGTGGCTTGTGCTTCCACGGCAGGATTCCACCACAGATCATAGTGAATCACATTGGATGCGGCCGTCAGGTTCAGTCCGGTCCCTCCTGCCTTGATGCTCAGGATAAAAGTATCGTATCGTTTATTGTTCTGAAAAGCATGCACCATCTCATCACGCTCTTTCCTGCTGCATCCTCCATGCAATTGTAAGGCCTTCTTGCCCAAATGATCATGCAATATCCGCGCCAGGATATCACCCATCTCACGATACTGTGAAAAAATGAGCACCTTTTCATTATTTTCATAAATCGTATCCAAAAGCTGTAGCAGCAACATGGTCTTACCCGACAAGTCAGGATCAGAGGTATCATTTTTCAGGTATTGAGCAGGATGGTTGCATATCTGTTTCAGCGTGGTCAGCAGTTTCAGTACCATTCCCCTCCGGTTCATTCCATCTGCATGTTCAACCGCCTGCATCATATCATGGGTGACATTCTTATACAGCGCCGCCTGCTCTTTGGTGAGATTACAGAACTGGTTATTTTCAACCTTGTCGGGCAGATCACTGATAATCTTCTTGTCCGTTTTCACCCTGCGCGTAATGAATGGCGAGGTGATCATCCTGAACTTTTCCAGCTTCCTGCGGTCCTGGTTCAGTTCGATGGGTTTCGCATATTCGGCCGTGAACCAGTTGATCCCGCCCAGATAACCCGGATTGGCAAAATCAAAGATACTCCAGTACTCGCTCAGCCGGTTTTCGACAGGGGTACCGCTTAACGCTATCTTCACCTTCGACTTTATTTTCTTGATGGCTTTGGTCTGGGCAATCTCATGGTTTTTGATATTCTGAGCCTCGTCCACCACCACGACATGCCAGTGCTGTTTGGCCATTTTCTCCTTATCCGACCGGGCAATACCGTACGTAGTGATGACCACGTCTGTATCTTCTATCGTCAATTTCCGTCCTGTTCCGTGATACACCAAAACCCGCAAATCGGGAGCAAACTT
This sequence comes from Balneolales bacterium, assembly GCA_035266485.1. Classification (GTDB taxonomy): domain Bacteria; phylum Bacteroidota; class Rhodothermia; order Balneolales; family DATFMH01; genus DATFNI01. The sequence continues at coordinate 4,837 of DATFNI010000399.1, read as the reverse complement.
TTTGATTTCATTGAGCCAGTTGGTGAGGATGGTTGTGGGCACGATCACCAGGGCCGGGTGACCTTTCAGTGCCCCTTCTTCCTTAAACTTCAGAAGTGCGGCAATAACCTGCAGCGTCTTGCCCAGACCCATATCATCGGCAAGCACCGATCCCAGACCAAGGCGGGCATTTTTGTAGAGCCAGTTAAACCCTCTCTGTTGATAGGGACGCAGCTTGGCACGCAATGTACCGGGAAGGGGTGTCTCATCTTCTTTCAACAGGTCCCTTATCTGTTGCTTCAATGACTCATCAATCTGTACGGGAGCGTCTTCGTATTCCCCGCTGAGGGCCGCCTGAAGAAGCTGAAAACTGTTAGGTGCCGACGGCTTTTCCAGTGCCCGTATTACTTTTGTGACCTCCCCTTCATCCATCAGCACATATTGTTCCCTGATCTTAACCAGGCCCATGGTTTTTTGGGATAACTGCTCGAACTCATCCCTGGAAACCAGGGTGTCTCCAAGGGCTATTTTCCACTCAAAATCAATCAGTTCATCGAGGGAAAACCACGTTTTGGTGTTATCCCTGGTCGATAACTGCATGGAGACCTGTGGACGTAAAAGATGCTGGAGGCTTTTGGGCAGCAATGCTTTAATCCCAAAAAGCTGCAGGGCCGGCAGTATTTTTAACAGAACTTCCGAAAAAGTTTGGGATTGATAGACCAGCTTCTCATTGCCGTGCGACCGGATGACCTTGTTCAGATCGGGATAATAATCGCTCAGCAGATTGAGATCTTTTAACACCTGCATCTTACTTTCGTCATCGGCTGTCAGCAGAAAACCGGACAGAGGCTCCATCTCCTGCAATCTTCCGTTATCGTACTTTACCCGTGCCTCCACTTCAAACCTGCCGTCCAAATCGTTGACGGCAATGACCGGTGTGACATCTTTCCCGCTGATAAAGAACCGTTTCAGCCACAGTTGAATGGTATTTGGTATTTCTTTTTCGTTGAAACCGGAAAAATTTACAATCCGGTCGTTGAAAAACAATTCCAGGATGCCGGAATCCGTACGGTTTTTGGGCTTCGTACGTGGCGGAGACTCAAGGAAGCAATGTTGAATAGAATGATTGAGAAACAGGGAACAAAGTAATTGCAACGCCTCTTCCTTTTTGGCATACCACAACTTCGGTTGTGTTTTCTTCCTGGTGTTAGTTCTGCTTTTACGGGAGGTTTTCCGGATACGTATCAAATCATCCGGAATCCATCCCGACAGTTGTTCAAATACGTTTCTTACGCTCTCGTTCAACAGGGCAGGTTGCCACAGTATTTTATAATCTTTGGAGCGGCACTTCAGGAGACGCGGTAATATGGCTCCCTTTTCCACAAGCATATTACAATAACGCGATGTTCGGTACAACGCCCCAAAAGAGGGCGAATAATTGTCGAGGTGCTTGGTTTCGGTTTGGGCCAGCAGAGTGTTCAAGTCCTCGAACGATAAAGAAGATGAACGGTCCTCTTCATCGCTAACGGTTATAGATGCAGGCGAATCCGGCGAGTAGGTGACACTGAATTTCTGGAAACGCAGTTCATTGGCATCCGGGATGGCCTGTTCGCTTCTCTTCCGCTCCTTCAGGCTTTTCTCCTCCGATTTGGCGGCTCGTTTATAAACCTTCTGAAGAATCGATTTGAAATCGCCGGAATAAAAAAGCGTCTGATCCAAAAATAAATCCGGGATTACCGGGAGCAGATTTTCAATGGTTGAGAAATCGGGCACTTCGGACCGGGCCGGCGGCCGATCTTCCTTTTTCTTCGACCCTCCACGTGCGGCACGTGTACAGTCGTTCAATGAAAAAACAGATTCCTGTTCCAGGTTTTCGACCTGGATATTGAGCTTCTTCAGTTCTCCGATAATATCAAAATCGTGTAATTTGAAGACCAGAAAGGGATTTTGGTCAATTTCGTTGGCTACCATGTAGATCACTGCGGCCAGATGCTTGCAGGGTACCGCCCAGTCGGGACAACTGCAGTTGAGTTTGATATCCTGCCAACTGTACGGGAATATCCTGATGTTGTTCTCCTCCCCGATCTGAAGAAGTTCCGGGGGCAATTCCCGGTTAAGCAAACGCGATAATACAAGAGGATTTTCCCGGATGTTTTGGATGAACAACTCCTTTTCTTCGGCAAAAAAAGGTGGTACCACGATTCTCACATCATAAGGCGTTTTACGGGTACCCTGCACCTTCGCCGTGATCAGGTTGTCCTTGATTCTGATAGTGGCAACCGCGCCTTTATTGGCGTAGCTCCTTCCTCGCGGCAGGCGATTGCTGAAATCAATACGATCGAGGGCGCGAAGCCATTGTTCGCCCCACCAGGTACGTCCGAACCGGTTCATTGCTTATTTCCTCAATGGTGAAAAAGAATTTTCGGGGATGTAATGGAAGGCTTTGCAAAGCCTTCTAATGGTCAGATGGAAAATGCCACACTTCGGGACTCCGATCAAGTATTAAATATAAAATGACGATCCGGATTAGTAATAACGTTCTTTACCTTATGGGGTATTTTTTTGAATCGGCAAAGTCCAAAGCATGTAGTGCGTGTCCGGCAGGCAGGTCATAAACCCAAAAATTCTTCTTCCGTCATTTTAAAATCGTCGTGAATTTTTTTTCCCGCACGATCATCCCAAATACCTATTTTTCTCCTGGTTTTTTCCCCGGAAGATTTATAAGGAGGCTTTGCAAAACCCTCCGCATAAGCCTCTCCTGTAAATCAGGAGAGGTTTGGTGAGGTAAAAACAAAAGTTTTGCAAAGCCTCCTATTGGTTTATTCAATAAGATCCCTTTTTGGGATGCGCTAATTGTTGTTTCGGCAGAATCGGCCAATTGTAGTAAAATTTATTCTGAAGACCTGAACGATGGTCAGGTGATTAAAGGTGTGGAAATTGTAAGTCCCTTTGCATGAAGTGATTATCCCGAAGCTTTCGGGATCGTTGCCCGGTGCGGACGAGATCCTACGTTTTCCGCCAAGGCGGAAAACATCAGGATGACAATTCTGAATGGATGGGTGAATAGTTGATCAGTTTTTATCCACGAATTTCTCAAACCTGGTGTTATATCGCGCACCGGTATCGGGATATTTTTTCAGGAGTGCTTCGATGTCAGTAAGATTTTTCCCGGATAGTTGTACATCGACACTACCTGCATTCTCTTCCAGGTACTTTCTCTTTTTTGTTCCCGGAATGGGAATAATATTATCTCCCTGATGAAGAACCCACGCTAACGCCAACTGAGCCGGTGTACAGCCGATTTCTATTGCAATTTCAGCAAATCCTTCGCTTAAATGCCTGTTATTTTCAGCATGCTCCTGCTGGTAACGGGGCAGTGATTTTCGGAAGTCCCCTTCTTTTAACTCATTTACGTTTAACTTGTTGGTAACCAGCCCCCGTGCCAGCGGACTAAAGGGAATAAATCCGATCTTCAGCTCTTTGCATAGCGGCAGGATTTCATCTTCAACTCCCCTGGTCAGCAAGGAATACTCGCTTTGCAGGGCCGATATAGGATGTACGGCATGAGCCCGTCGAATGGAGTTGGCCGAAGCTTCGGATAATCCAAGATATCTCACCTTTCCCTCTTTCACCAGATCAGCCATGGCGCCCACGGTTTCTTCAATGGGAACATTGGGATCGACGCGGTGTGAGTAATATAAATCAATCACATCGATATCCAGTCTTTTAAGACTCGCTTCTACAGCCTTCTTCACATAAGCGGGTGATCCGTCAAAGGTGGAAGGAGCACCGTCTTCCCCGGGTTTAAAGCCGAATTTCGTGGCGATAAAAATCTTGTCGCGATGGGGTTTCAGTACCTGGGAGATCAGTTTCTCATTTTTCCCATTGCCGTAAACATCGGCCGTATCCCAGAAGTTGATGCCTGATTCGATCGCCTTGTTCAGTGTGGCTATCGATTCTTTATCATCCGGAACGCCATAGGCATGGCTCATGCCCATGCAACCGAGCCCTATTGCTGAAAGCTCGACTCCCGTATTCCCTAAGGTTCTGTATTTCATAACACCCTTTTTATAATTGTCCCATTAAAAAAATGCCACAGAGGCACGGAAAACCACAGAATATTTACTCAGTGTATTTCCGTGTTTCAGTTGCAATTAATCCCCGATGTATCAGGGTTGATAATCATTTAATCTATCGCCTCACTTTGATAAAGCTTCGAAGTCTCCATCCGAAAGCTCTATCTCCGCGGCCTTGAGATTCTCCTGCAAGTGCTGGAGCGAGCTGGTGCCCGGTATCAATAAAATATTGGGAGACCGTTTCAGCAGCCATGCAAGTGCTATTTGTGCGATCGTTGCATCGTGCTTCCTGGCAATGGTTTCGATCTTGTCCTTCATTTTATCGGGACCTGAAGCCAGCGGGAACCACGGAATAAATGCCATATCATGCCCCGCCGTGTAATCCACAACTTCCTCCCAGGAGCGGTCACTCAAATTGTACATGTTCTGAACAGATACAATTGGAACCACCTTTGAAGCACGTTCGATATCCTCAATGCCCACTTCCGAAAGTCCCACGTATTTGATCTTTCCGGCAGATACCGCATCAGCGACGGGACCTAATGTTTCTTCCACCGGTACATTGGGATCAATGCGGTGGAGTTGCCACAATTCGATCTGCTCCACCTTCAGCCGCTTCAGGCTGCCTTCAATACAGGACCGGATATAATCCGGGTCACCATTCGGAACCCACTTGCCAGGTCCGGGACGTTGATTAGCACCTTTTGTGGCAATCAAAATTTGATCATAATACGCATGCAGAGCTTCCTGGATCAGAATCTCATTGGTGTGCGGCCCGTAGG
>DATFNI010000398.1:0-3016 GCA_035266485.1 Balneolales bacterium | reverse complement strand
AATCTGGATTCAAAATGAGAAAAAGGGGGGCAAAAAGGGGGGCAAAATGAATCAGTTTGTACATGAAAAATTATGAAAATGGATTCTGCGGAACCCCCGTGTTCACTAATATAGGCAATTATTCTGTGTTATTTTTTGTTAATCGAAATGGGGGGTGCAGGTGGGACCACAATGCAAGGGAAGTTCATTGGACTTCCCTTTTTTTGTTTTATGGCCTGAGTTGCAAAACGATTTCAGGACACATATGTCGTGATAAGTTATTCAATACCACATTTCGTGGCGAGCCTCTGTTATATCTTCCCCTTTTCCATTCATAGTCCTTATACTGAAGCTCTGGCTGCTTTCTTTTTAAAATGAGAAGGATATAGTCGGCTGGTTTTTTCCGGGCAGGCAATGCGCTAAAAGGAACCACTTCACCATGCTGCTCCTCATTAGCGAAAGATTAAACCATATTGTGAAACTATTGCGTAAAAATGCTATGATTTTATCAATAGTCAGGATAAACCAATATAATTAGTTGTTTCACAACAATTAATTGAAATATTTAACACACAAAGCTACCTTGGGCGATGAACGTTTCAGACCATAACTGATGAAAGTTTACAACGTTTTAGTTTTAGTAGTTTTGATGCTGTTTTCTATTTTGTCCCAAGCGCAGGACACCTTTTCGGACACCTTCTCGTCCGTTTCTTATTCCAATAATGACGGCTCCCAAAACTTTACTTCAAATTGGAGTGAATCGAATGATGATAATTCTTCCAGTTCTGGTAGAATTAGAATTACAGGGAATGAATTGCGCTTTGAGGATATTTCTATTACTAGTGAACAGATTACCAGGGAAGCAGACTTAAATGGCGCCTATAGTGCCACTCTTTCCTTTGATTGGCAATCATCAGGACTTGATGGAGGAAGTACGGGCGAAAGCTTGAGTGTCCAAATATCATCAGATGGATCCAGTTTCACGACCATAGGAACGTTTACAGACTCCAGTTCTGGCACTTTTAGTCAAGATATACTGGCATATGCTTCTTCCACGACCGTAGTACGATTTATCAATACGTCAACTTGGACGTATGGAGACTGGGAATCGGGGGAATATGTATACATAGACAATTTTCTTATTACGGCCAATATTACACCTGCCATCGATACGGATGGGGATGGGGTAAGCGACAATACGGACTTGGATGATGATAACGACGGGATTACCGACGAGGAAGAATATTGCACAACAGCCAACACCACATATTTGGTGTCTGCAGACATTGGGGAACGATCGGTGGTCATAAATCATACAGATACGGGGTACTTAAGCCTTGATTTTTCGTCCATGGACAACTCTTTTCAATTAGACATCAACGGGACAACGGTCCACCCTTCCGTTTTGGAATTTGAGAATGGGGCCCTTGATAGCGGAGATGAATATTTTGTTTTCCAATCCGATGGTAGTTTTATTAGCTCACCCTGGGTGGCGAATTCCAATGGACTGCCCAGATTGCGATTAATTATAAACAAATATGGCCAAGCCGCTTTGTACGGCACCCGTTCAACCAGTTCCACCTCGTTGGAGCTTATGCAGGCACAGGGAGGAACGCCTTTTAACACCATAACCTGGACCCCGGGCAACAACAATACGTTTACAGTGACCAATCAAGCCGGGCCCGGACCCGAGGGTTTCACAGGTGAGTTATTCGCCAGCGCTATATGCGATACGGATGGGGATGGTATTAGCAACGAAGTTGACCTTGATTCGGATAATGACGGGATTTACGACATTGTGGAATCCGGGGTATTGAATGAATCTGGGGTTTCGGATAGCAATAATGATGGAAGAATAGATGGGGCTACCTCTGGCTCAGGAAGCAATGGATTGTTCAATAGTATTGAGGACAATGACATGGCTTACGCTAATTTCACGTATACCGTTTTTGATTCAGATTCCGATGGCACAACCGATCCTTACGAACTCGATGCCGATGGAGATGGGTGCAACGACGTTATTGAAGCAGGCTTTACCGATGACAATGATGATGGGTATTTAGGCCCTGTATCAGTCACTGTTGATGCCGACGGTTTGGTTACCAGCGGATCTGATGGCTATACCACTCCCAGTGATAATGATTCCAACACAACCTATGATTTTCAGGAGGCAGGTTCGGCACCCAGTATAACCTCACAACCCGGTAATGTCACTACCTGTCCCGGTTGTACCACCAGTATGACGGTGACTTCCTCAGGAAGTCAGTTCCAATGGCAGGTATTCAGTGCAGGGGTGTGGACAGACTTAACGGATACTGGTATCTACTCGGGCACCTCCACCAACACATTGGTTATTACCAATCCTACCCCAGACGAAAACAATAACCAGTATCGTGTTGTTGTTTCAAATTCGGAATTCGTCTGTGGGCTTACTACTTCAAATACGGCTACAATTACCCTTCAGGTTAATGGAGTTATCTCAAATCGGAGGATTACGTACCGTGTCAACAAGAATTGATTACTTCAAACTCAGGAAATTTTCTTATCTGCTTAATGTACGGGCTCATATTGGGGTGTTACCACCACTCTTAGTTGATGCTGGCACATTCGACTTATCATAATTAAAAAAATTATAAACAGAATAGTTACATTAACCGGTTAATAGGCAATTTAGATTAGAATTTTATGAATCCAACATCTCACTCGGCGGACTCTTTATATAAATCTGCAAGACCATTTAATGAAATTTCCCGTGAACATGCTGCACAATTCATATCTTAGAGTACCTATAAAAACAATATCCATCTGTACGAAATACAGGTGACTGCATGGACTGGATATGGAAAATATGCACGTAGCCGTTTTACTTTTTGAGGAGTTTGAGACGTTGGATGTTTTTGGCCCGGTTGAAATTTTGGGCCGACTCAGAAACGAATACGGCATCAGGTTCTATTCTTTGGCCGGGGGCGATATATCCAACAGCCATGGGGTAACCATATACACCCGGAAACTTCAGGAAATTAAAGCTGGGGTTGAT
>DATFNI010000397.1:0-2243 GCA_035266485.1 Balneolales bacterium | reverse complement strand
ATATGTTTGCGTGATAATCCCTTGTTGTTGAAATCACCTGTTCCCTGGGCAGCAGCATCACTCATTGGGCCGCGAACTTTGGTGGCAATAACCACATCTTCACGTCCGATACCCAGATCCCGGAACGACTTTCCCAGGATTTCTTCCGATTGACCGCGCGAATACACATTGGCTGTATCGAAGAAATTGATGCCGGCATCGATGGCCCGTTTCACCATCTGATTGGCCAGCTTCTGATCGACCTGACCGATGTTGTGAAATCCTGAACCAAAGGTCATGGTGCCCATGCATAGTTCAGATACGATAAGTCCGGTATTCCCTAAATTTTTGTACTTCATAACAACCTTGATAATTTTTATTCCCGAATTTTTTCTTACTGCTTCAACATAAAAACACCGCGCTCGGTTTCAAGAGACGAAACCTTGAAAATTAATTGCTGCAAAGGCTCGTCTTTCCCCCTTAAAAAAGGGGGCGAAGGGGGTTGTTAGTCCCTATTTAGTATTCTGGCCTATCCACTGTTCGATTGCCTGTAAAACACCTTCCATATTCCCATAAACCTCATCATTTGTAAATCGAAGTACGTAAATACCCATTTTAGTCAAATTTGAATCTTTATCCCTGTCATGTCGCTCTCTCCCATCATGGCTGTCTCCGTCAAGTTCTATGACTAATTTTAATCGACTGCAGTAAAAATCAACAATATAGTTGTATATGGGCTTCTGACGCATAAATTGATAGCCCAACATCTTCCGGGCCCTGAGTTCATTCCAGAGTTTAATTTCAGCCTTTGTACTATGGGTGCGAAGATATCTTGCCAGGTTTTTGAGTTTAGGATTGTAATAGATCTTCATGGTAAATTTTCAGGTTTGTTTAATTAGAGGATGCACGAAACCGCAAATCCTTGCAATTTCCTGCTAATTAAACTATGAATAACAACCCCCTGGCCCCCTTTTTTAAGGGGGAAAGAATTGCCCGTTCTTAAGATTAAAAGCTGTTTGTGAGGATACTGACTTTGATGTCACTGCCTTTTGCAATTTTTTGAATCCTGTCCTCCATATATATTCCCTTATATCCCTATTCCCCAACCTCCCTCCCGGCATTGAAACTCTACCCCCCACCCGATAAATTCAGTCAACGGAAATTAATCTTAAAGGAATACTTTTATGTCATATCCAAAACCATCAAGACGCAGCTGGGCCGAGCCATACAAGGTAAAAGTGGTTGAGCCCCTGAAAACAACAACCCGGGAACATCGGGTAAAAGCTATTGAAGAAGCCGGCTATAACACCTTTCTGCTCCGGTCGGAGGATGTATATATCGACCTGTTGACCGACAGCGGCACCAATGCCATGAGCGATTACCAGTGGGCCGGCATGATGCTGGGTGACGAAGCCTATGCGGGAAGCAAAAATTTCTACTACCTGGAATCGAATATGCGCAAGTACTACGGTTATAAGTATCTGGTGCCCACTCACCAAGGGCGTGGTGCCGAGCATATCATTTCACAACTGCTGATCAGCAAGGGCGATTACATTCCCGGAAACATGTATTTCACTACAACCCGTGAACACCAGGAACTCGCAGGCGGTACGTTTGTCGACGTGATCATCAGCGAAGCGCATGATCCGGATTCGACGCATCCGTTCAAGGGCAATGTCGATCTGCAGAAACTCGATGACCTGATTAAAAAAGTGGGCGCCGATAAAATCCCGTACGTCAGTGTTGCCGCTACGGTTAATATGGCGGGAGGTCAGCCTGTTTCGATGCATAATCTGGAAGCGCTTCGAAAACTCACCAACAAGTACGGCATCCGAATCATTTTTGATATAACGCGGGCGGTCGAGAATGCCTGGTTCATCAAACAGCGGGAAAAAGGCTATGAAAATACATCGGTGGCTGAAATTCTGAAGCAAATGTGCTCGTATACCGATGGCGCCACGATGAGCGGCAAGAAAGATCTGCTGGTGAACATCGGCGGGTTCCTGGCGTTAAACGATGAACAGATTTTTGACGAGGCACGAAATATGGTCGTAGTGTATGAAGGATTGCACACCTACGGCGGGTTGGCCGGTCGCGACATGGAAGCGATGGCCCGCGGGATGGAAGAGATGGTCCGGGAAGATTACCTCCGTTCCCGGATCGGCCAGGTTGAGTACCTCGGTCAGAAACTGATGGATTGGGATATTCCCATTGTGAAACCAATCGGCGGCCATGCGATTTTCCTGGACGCCAAAAAGATTTTG
>DATFNI010000396.1:0-2066 GCA_035266485.1 Balneolales bacterium | reverse complement strand
CCGGTATAAAAGGCTGGAGGGAAATGGATATGCTGTTTTCAAACCCGGTTTTATACAGGGATTAGGTGTTTTGAAGGGCTTGCAATACAAGCTGAATGCATCCTATTCGTATAATCCCTCACGGTATGCTGATTATCAAGGCAGGCTGGCCGGTAGCACGCAAAACGGGAATGCCTCAATAAGTAACACAACCGATACCAACTGGCTTATTGAAAACATCCTTAGTTATCAAAAGGATTTTGGACAAAATCATATTGATTTTACCGGATCATACGAGGCCCAACGAACCAATTACTTCGAATCGGCCTTTAACGGAATCGGCTTCATCAATGACCAATTGTCTTTCAACAACTTCGGGGCGGCCAATACCTTGGGTTCAAGTGGTATTAACCTATTCAGTAATTTGTTAACCGGATCCGGGACGTTGGGTTATCAAACCAGTCTTTTATCCCAGATGGCCAGGATAAATTACTCTTATAAAAGTACCTATCTGTTGACACTGACAGCCAGGCGTGATGGATTTTCAGCCTTTGGATCGAACACCAGCAAATATGGATTGTTTCCCTCTGCGGCCGTAGGCTGGAATATCAGCAACGAAAAATTCATGCAAAACATCCGTGCCATAAATAACCTTAAAATCCGGTTTTCCTATGGTAAAACGGGAAATGAGGCTATTGCGCCCTATCAAACAGAAACGACGGATGGGACCAACCTGTATCCGTTCAATGGCATAGCTATGGTCGGAACGTACCCGAATATTTTGGGGAACGCCAATCTGCAATGGGAGACCAGTACTACAGCCGATCTTGGGGTCGATTTTGGCATCATCAAGAATCGGATCCGTGGTACGATAGACTTGTACAGCACCGATAGCAAAGGCTTATTGTTGCAACGGCAATTGCCTGCCATCACCGGGTACGGTTCCGTTTGGGCAAACCTCGGGGAAACCACTAACAAGGGCCTTGAGGTAACCCTGAATACAACGAATATGCAGGCCGGAGGCTTTATATGGACAAGCGATCTTACTTTTTCCACCAATCAAAACAAGATTGTTGATCTGTACGGCGACAAAAAAAGCGACTTAGGGAACCGCTGGTTTATCGGGCAACCAATAAATGTGATTTACGATTATAAAATGTTGGGAGTCTGGCAGACGAGCGAGGCTGCACAGGCCACCAAATACAATGCCAAGCCCGGAGACCTGAAAATTGCTGATCTCAACGGGGATGGAAAGATAACGGCTGATGATAAAACCATTCTCGGTTCCCAAAATCCCAAATGGACCGGAGGCCTTACAAATACTTTCTACTATAAAAATTTCAACCTGAGAATTTTTATACAGACGGTTCAGGGGGTTTTGAAAAACAACCCACAGTTGAACTGGGTGGACTTGGCTGGACGCAGAAATATTCCTGCTGGTCTGACCTACTGGACACCGGATAATAACAATAACAGCATGCCGGCCCTGACCTATACGAATACGATCGGCTATGGATATCCGCGAAATGCCAGTTATACAAGGCTTCAGGATGTTACTTTGACGTATAACTTACCTAAAAGTGTCGCTGATAGAGCTGGTTTGGGCGGGTTGAGCGTGTATCTAAGTGGACACGACCTGATTACCTGGACTCCCTGGCTGGGCTGGAGCCCGGAAGTGGATTATACCGCACGGGGCGGGTCCAATTTCACGAACAACGATTATCCGCAACCAAGGACCATTGTTTTGGGCGTCAATATCACCCTCTAATCATCAGCTAAAAATTGTTAATGCCATGAAGAAATTTACATTGTATATACTTGCGATAAGTGTAAGCATGCTTGCCTTGCTGTCTTGCAAGAATAGCTTTCTGAATGAGAATGTCGAGTCAGCGTATGCTCCATCGACGCTAAGTGATTCGCTTGGCCTGGAGTCCCAGTTGACGGGGTTATATCACGAGTTCAGTCTCTGGTATACGTATTCCGGGCATCAGGGATGGCTTTGCACCTGGCAGGCGGGTACCGATATTGCCTATCCGGTACAGCCGGAAGGCTATGAAATCCCGTACACCGACTATAATAAATTAATT
>DATFNI010000395.1:0-4089 GCA_035266485.1 Balneolales bacterium | reverse complement strand
TTATTAGCTGCCAGAGTTAAATTGGTCAGTCGTGTTCCGTCTTTAATAACATCGAAATCGAAATTAACGTTGAGAGGGAAACCATAACCATCAACATCAGAACCCATCGCCAGAACATCAATGGTGTTCGCATCTCTTTGGTAGTACCATACTTGAAATGGGTTCTCTGTATTGTAATTGTAATCATTTACGACATGAGGAGCATAATCCGGTGGTTGATTGTCTACGCGTAAAAAAGCTACGGTGTTAAAATCATGGTTATCTCCATAACTGGTTAATTTTATCTTATTAATAAGTTCAGGATATTTCCCACCATTTATACCATCACGTTCTAAAACACTTAACGTGTCATGACTAAAATAAGGAGAGCTATTCACGTCAAATTCAACCGCACCACAATAGATAAACAATCGATCATCACTTGTACTACCTCCACCCCATGAAGTCCAACCCGGTCCTTCAAACCATAAGGTTGATCCATGTCCATAATATTGCATCATATATCCCTTTAAACCATCATCGCTATGTATATAGTTTAGGTCAATGACATAAGGTTTAGTATCATTAATATACAATATGTTTCTTGCAATGTTGGCTGTTTGATAAGCACCTTCTGTAGCTAAATAGACAAACCCAGTCAAATGAACGATATTGCCATTGTGTAATTTTGTTAGGTTGAGATTTCCTACCTCATTGTGACTCGATTCCTTACGATTTGTTGAAACGTTGGGGCTGTCCAAACCTCCCTGGTTGTCGTAGGTCACATAACCCAGCACATCTTTATTATACTTATAATAATCCAATGCCATCACATTGTGCCACTTGTATTCATTCCATTTGCTGTTCAATTTAGATGTAGTTTTATTATATCCACAATCCATCAGATAGGATTTCCCGTCAACATAGTACAAAAATTGTAACTGATCGGGCTGTTCATGCCCCTCACCACGAGTAATGGCATCGCCGTGCTCACCATTAAGCATCAGATAATGGGTTTTGTTTCCTTCCTTTTCCCTTAGTACGACCTGCTGTTCGTTATAGCTGCTCCCATTTACCTGATATGTTCCAGATACAGTGGTTGGGGGGGCTATACCTGATGTATATTTTATCCGGGGGATCGCCAGTTCGACCAAATCAGCAGTGGGATCACCATCCAAATTATAATTCTTAACTTTGTTATCAATCCAGGCATATTTCTCCCCGGTTTCCGCGTTCCCGTAGATCGGAGCCCAACGTAACATCTTGGCGTACCTGATGGAACGTTTATTGCTATCGTCCAGTGGTGGGAGTTCCCCATCTGGTGTGGCCAAGTCTGCCAGCCAGTTAATAGGATTGATCATCCAACGGCTACTACCGTTTGTTGCATTATTTTGGTCAAACGGATCCGGAATACCATACCCTTCGTAATTCAGATAATTATTCAAACGTATGGCATGCCAGAACGGAATTACATCCATCAAGGCATATTCAAAATAATAGGGTCCTTCTGCCCAAAATCGCCTTCCATTATCGGTCTGATATCCCCAGTAATAGATACTGTTGTTATCATAGGAAGGGGCACCGGCACTCCGAAAGACATCCGATAAAAACTTATCAAAATTACTTGGACCAATTGTCGTACTATCCGTTACACCGTGTCCACTACCAATGAGGACATTGTATATAGTATCTGGCATACATAGTGCTCCATATCCTACAGCTACAAACATTTTCATTGGTCTATTGCCTGCTTCGGCTTCATATTCACCAACACCATAAAATAAATTATTGTATAAATAATGGTCAAGTGAATGCATTGCCACAACGAGATTGTAAAGCACCTGTTTTTTCTGACTTTTGTCGAGAAGTTCAGGAGCATCAAAATCATCCGTGGTAATATGGTTGTAGTATTTGTACGCATTTTCCAGGGCCAGGTATAAATCCACGGCACGGGCATAATTTTCTACGGAACGGGTCATTTTTACCTCATCTTCTCCCGTTGTTGTAGCCAGGTACCAACTAGCGGGCTCGAGGAGGGCATCGTGCAAGCGAGTGATTGCTGTTGTATAATCAAATGCAGTAACAGTATCAGTGACTTGTCGGGTAATTCCATTTTTAAATAAGATATATCGGGCTAAAGCTACAAAAGCACGGGATTGCAGATATTGACTATTGGTATTTATACGCCCATAATTTCCGTTTGGATTAATAATATCCGGTCTAGAATCTAACACAATCTTATCATATGTGTTTATTTCCAGAGAATCATCGTAACTTCCGCCGCTGCCATTATACAAGATATTCAGGATCTGCTTCAGTCCAAACCCATGGCTATCGTTACCACCATTGTCAAACCCATTGATGGACAAACCTGGTCGTTTTACTAAAAAATGGTCCGTATAAAAACGGGTATTGATGGTGTCATGTGGTACGTTGGTTATTGTCTGACCCAAAGTATAGCTCTGAAAAAGGCATAACATTCCTATGGCAATGCCTAAGCCAATCACATGTACTCTCATTGTTCTCCCCTGTATTTAGATTTCAGTTTATTTAGAAATTATTTGACCCACACCGCTGCAGCACTTTCTACAGCAATAGAATCCGAATGATCATCTGCACGTACGGCGATTCCGAAACCGCTTGATGTATCGGTTGGCGCCACCCAGTCAATATAATTCCGGTGCCCTGTGGTATAGGCATTGGCTATGACCTTGGGTGCCCATATTGTGTCTCTTGCACTGACTGGTTTTCCATATTGGAATTGCCAAACAAAAATAAAGCTCTTGTTCAAACTGTCTTCAATGACACACGTAATGCGGGTGGTATCTCCACGAGCCACAGTATCGGGCTTCGCAGTTACCGCCAGTATCCGCGTCTGGTAAGCCCCGCCCTTCTCACCGCCGGTGTCTGTGGGAAGTCCAGGAACACAACCAGCCAGCCATAAGCCGCATAAAAGCAAAACCGGCAGTAAGCGGATGACCCTGTACTTAAACCTCTTCAAATGTAAATCTCTGTTCTGCTTGTTCATAGCTTTCCTCTCCTAACAAAGGGTTCATCAATGAAAAAGAAGCCTCTTTCCATAACAATCGCCTCCAATTATATATTTAATAACGAATTACAAAGTAGTTTACTTATTGTCAATCACATTCGTTCGTTAATTTTGCTCACTTTGTGCCTGCAGGATGGACTGTATTTCCTTTCGCAGTTCCCTCGGGCCGTACCCGAGGTGGATTTGCAGGAACTGGTAGAGACCTTTTTCGTCCTTTAAACCGGCTCTTTTTGCGAGCTCATAGGCGGAAAGTCCGGGATCACTTATCCATAACGTTTTTATATAAGTGATCCTCGTTTCCGAAAGCAATTTGCCGGCAAGCATTAAAAATACTTTATCATTAAGCAACCACGTACACTGAGGTACGTCGTTGCTTGTGATTTCATTATTTGATGAGTGTTAATTTTCGGGTAAAGACCTTGCCTCCCAAATGAGCACGTACCAGATACATGCCACTTGCCAACATATGGGCATCAAACCGCAGTTGATATCTGCCAGCCTGATAATCCTTATTGGCCAGGGCGGCTACCAATTGTCCGGCTACATTGTAGACTTCCACCCTCACATGGGCAGCCTTCGGCAGACTGATGGGAACAGTGGTCGTGGGATTAAACGGGTTTGGATAATTGGCATCCAGGGCAAATTCTTTCGGCAGATTATTCGATTCCTGCTGTAGTTTCCCGGACTCAGCCGCCGGGGCACTGCCCGCTGGTTTGCTTTGGTTATTTTCCTTCATCTGTCGCAGGAGCCATTCCTCCTGGGGCTTGAAATCAGCGTCTGTAATTTTCTCAATCATCTCCGGATCAGGCCGTGTTGGTGATATAGGTCTCCCCGTCCGTAGTATAGGCCAGATTTTTCAAATAATACCCGGTATTGGTATTGTCTGTTAACCGGTTGTACCCATCATAGATATATGGCTGGGTAACCCCGGCATAGAGCCACCCTCCATATCGTACCACAATTTCATCAGAACCGTTTTCAGAGACACGGGTATACCTGAGATCAAGGGTTCCGGGACCTCTCACGTCTATACCATACTGACCGTTACCTGTAATATGGGT
>DATFNI010000394.1:0-11059 GCA_035266485.1 Balneolales bacterium | reverse complement strand
TGGGTTTGGTTTTTTCTTGTGTTAAACATCGGTCAAAGCCTTTTTTTACCTCTCATATTCTCTATCGGCCTACTGGATGCCTTTAAACCACTCCTGTGGCTTTTCCCCGATCACGGTTATAGGTTTTGCCTGGTCATTGATGGCAATTATTTTCCTCTCATCAACTTGGGTTGTTGGTTGTGGAGTATTTTCCATGGTAAGATCCGGTTTAACTTTCCAAAAGTTTGAAACTTTTGGAAAGTTTTGTTTTTCTACATCTTCACAAACTCCACCCTCCGGTTATTAGCCTTCCCTTCGGGTGTATCGTTGGTATCGATAGGTTTGGTATCGCCGAACCCTTTGGTAGTAAGCCTTGAAGCACTGATGCCCATTTGTACTAATTGTGCCTTTACAGCATCAGCACGTTGTTGCGAAAGCGTAAGATTATGAGCAGCTTCACCTGTATTATCCGTATGCCCGTCTATCTCAAATTTCAGATCGGGGTTGCTTTTCAATACGCCGGCAATCATGTTCAATGTGCCCATACTTTCAGGCTTGATATCGGCTTTATCGATATCAAAAGTGATTCCATGAGTAACAATTTTAGACTGGGTAAATTTTTTGCCGATCATATTCATATTGCCGCCTGCCGCTGTACGCACATTGGCGATTATCATAGGATGGGTTTGATTGCCGATGCCGCCAAGACCGAAGGAGATAGGGATAGCGTCTAAACTGGGTACGACCAAAATGCGATACTGATCAATATAGCATTTCAGTTCGTTGTTTTTATAGATTATGGCACAATGATGCCATTGGTTAAGATAGGTGTCATCGTTCTCATTGGGATAAGTATTATTAAAATCTTTTGAGAAATAACCGGTAGAAACTTCTCCTGAGTTTCCAAATTGAACTTCACCTTCCTGGTCATCTCCAGCCTTATTTTTATATTTTAAGAATACAATAGGTCCGGAAGCGCCGCTACTGGGATAATAATCAAATTCAATGGTAAACGGATCCGTTAAATAAGATGAGGTTTTCATTCGCGGATATACCTTGCAATAGTTTCCCTGGGTTAGGAAAAAAGCAGGCTTATCATTTACTTTGTTTACTACAGCTTGTCCGGAATTAAGATCCCAATGGGAGGGAAATTCACCGTCCTGATCATCTACAAAATTATCTTCAAATAAAATGGTATCACCAGGAACAAAGTCATAGTTCTGGTAGGACAGGATCCCCTGTTGTTGATCACCCGGTTTACCGTTTCCTGTTGTGGTATTTATACCTGGGGTGTCATTAGGTTGTTGTGCCGTATTCTTGTCTTTACCCTCTAATTTATCCAGCGACTTGTCCTTCGCACTTCCGGTCAGGCTATCGGCACGATGCACGACCTTATGTTTGATCGTATGTTTAAGGTGTTTAAAAAATTGTGCCTGCGTCGGAGTGTAAGCAACCATTACAATGGCCATAAGCAGAAGTAGAACCCGCATTATCCTTTGCATATCCGTTTATTTATAATGAATAATTACACGGATAAAATTAGAAGGGTCTGAGAAGTGTTACAATCAGATGAAAATATGATTTTTATGAGTTGAGCTTCCGGATAGCTTCTATCTTCGAATTGACCTGTAGTTTCTCGTAAATGTTCATGATGTGCGTTCTCACGGTGCTTATACTGATGAATAATTTTGAGGCGATTTTCTGGTAGGTGTATCCGTCAACGAGATACTCGAGAATCTCATTCTCTCTTGCCGTTAATCCCCATTCGGTATGTGCCGGATGAATCTTATTTCGGAATAATTCAAGTGTCCGGTTGGCAATTGAAGGAGTCATTGGGGCACCGCCCTCATAAAGCGTGATGAGTGACCTGATAATCTCTTCCGGGGATGCTTTTTTCAGGAGATAACCGGAAGCACCGGCACATATGGAATCGAATATTTTGTCATCGTCCTCGAACACCGTGTACATCATGATGCGTATATGCGGGAAATAGTGATGGATGATGTGTACGCAATCTATTCCGGACTCATTATTTCTGAGACCTATGTCTACCAACGCAACCTCCGGTAACACATGTTTATATTCGGGAACAATCTGGTGGCAGCTATCCAGCGTCGACACGACATGCATCTGTCCGGAAGCGTTGAAAACCTCTTTCAGCGACTGCCTGAGAGTCATATTGTCTTCAATTATAGCTACTTTGATTATAGACAGATTGGGATCCATGTAAGTGTCGTTAGCAAGTCAAAAGTATAAAGTTAAAAGTAAAAAGTGATCCGGCAGTAGCAGGAGGAAATTACTAATTGCCGGTTGGAAGTCGCGTTGTAGAAGAATATATACGCCGCAGCGAAAGGGCTTTAACTCGCAACCTGCAACTGGTAACCCATTCCAGCATCCGGTATCTCATCTTCCTACCTTCGTAAGTTCCCAACTTCTTTCCCCTTGCGCTATCGGATGAAAATATGATTTACAGTGGTACCATAGCGTGAATGCTCGTTCCATTATTCTCGCTGGAGGTGATTTCCAGTTTTCCACCGGTCTCTTCGGCTCTCATTTCCATGTTTTTTAATCCATTTCCCTGCTCCGACACACTCGAGAAACCACTGCCGTCATCTTTAATTATCATATGCAGATAACCGTCAGAGCGATAAAGACGGACACAGATGGTAGCCCCATTGGAATACTTCAGGGCGTTTGTTACGCTTTCCTTGAAGATCAAAAACAAGTTCTTCCTTTTTTCCATACTCAGATGGAGGTACTGAATATCATCATCTGATATAAACTTAAATCGTATGTCCCTGGAATTTGCCAACGGTGCCGCATAATAGTGCATGCGTTTCAGGATCTTGTCCATACTGTCCTGTACGGGATTGATGGCCCAAACGATATCACTCATCTCATCCATCATCGAACTGGCGATATTGCTGATCTTCGCAAACCTTTCAATAGCCTCGCTATTTATGATGCTTCCTTTCGATTTGGCTGAATTGCTGTACAAGAGAATCGAACTCAGTGTGGACCCGATATCGTCATGTAAATCCTGCGCTATTTTGTTCCTGATTTTTTCCATATTCCGGCGCAGTGCCTCATTCTCCTGCAGTTGAACAATGAGCTTGTTTTGACTTTCTATTTTTTCTTTTTCCATCAAATGGGTTTTTACACTGAGCGAAGTTGTAAACAGGATCGTTTCAACGACAATCCCTATCTGCCCGGTAACAAGACTATCCAGATTGGTATGAAGGATACCTATATCAATTTGTAGCAGAGTGATGAGTATTCCGATAACTTCCCCAACAGCTGCAATTATGCTACCAATAAGAATAATGTTGACAAGTGTGTTTTGATACCTCATCAATGCAATGATGAGTCCCAGACAATAGAGAAACATGCCGAAGATGGTAATCATCAAAAAGTTGTTCAGGAGTGCGGTGTCGGGTAACAGTAATCTCAGGCAGGTATCTGCGACAACATAAATCCATATGAAGTGCTCTAACCCGATAATTTTATCATAAATCTTCTCATCAATCGTCTTTATGTCCAGAAAATGGCGTACAAATTTCAGGTAAAACAGGTAGGGCAGAGCAAGCAGTACCGATTTGAGATATAACAGTAGCTGTGGATAGTACTCGAAAGGCCAGTAAATGCCGATGACCGCATCATACCTGCACAGATAATAAACCGTGACAAGGATCAGGTATGCCAGGTAGAAGGGGTATTCTCTTCGCTTGACAATGACCCATTGGAATTCGACATACAGCATTTGGGAGAACATAAATCCCAGGAACAGGATTTGCAGGAACCGAAAGAACTGATCATCATAATAGTCATGATAATATGTTCCATAAAGGGATTTTTTACTGTAAACATAGACATTGTCGAATCCTATTCCGTCGTCGGCGGTGGAAGAGAGACGGAGCATATATTGAATGGTGCGCCGGGCCGGGATAGTTATCCTAATCGTATACAATTCCGGATAGGGAATATGAATATCTTTCTTTATGACAGCACCGCTGGTCCTTGATGTGATTCTTGTGTCATTAATTTCGTACAGTATAATCTTACTGAAATAACCGGGATACAGATAGGCACTGACAGACAGGGAATCTGTATTTGTAAGCGAAAATCGTACCCAGTAATGGGCACGTTGATGATACTTATTGATAGCACTCAAAAGCTTGTTGGTCTGTGTTGAGAATGGTTTTTCACTGACCTTGTCGAAAGATAAGTCCCGGCTGCGATCTATATAATAGCTAAGTTGCGATGAAACAAGAACGGAGGGAAGATCCTCAATGGTTACCTGTGGGCCGGGCACAGTTTTCTTAAACTGCGTTTTTATGGGCGCACTTAGGAAAAGACACACGACAGCCAATACATGACAGCGCATAAGAAATCCCGGATAACTGTAACCCTCGCAAATAAATATACTTACCTAATATGGGGAAAAAAAAGTTACCGTAAAACAGGGTGCGGGTTACCTGAAAAGATTCCTGTATGGTCGTAAATCAGTCGATATTCAAAGAGAAAGAAAATTAGAAATTCGAGAATTGGATATGAGTTTTTAAGGCTTGTCATCTATTAAAAGGCCGAATGATTGGCAGATGAATCGTTGTTATAAAACCCATGAATGCAATACAATAAAGAAAACAGAGCACTGATATTACTTACATACGGATGCCTGTAGAAGAACAATATTCCCGGGAGGACAGAAATATGATGCAATTCCGTTCTATATCGTGGTCTTTGGTTATTTTACTGTTGTCAGCCATAGCTCCGGCGATTGTGGGCTGTAAGACGGCAACGCAGGAAACAACAACGTCTGGTACAACCACTCAGCCACCTCACCATCAAAACGCCCCCGACTGGACACGCTTCGGGTGGGATGCGGGCCGGTCAAATGCTCCCACCGGACCAACTGGCATCACGGCCACAAACGTCGACTCTCTGGTCCGGCAACAGGTAAAGCTCGACGGAACTGTCGATGCATCGGCTATCTATCTTCGTGGGATTCAGGTGAATGGCAGCACACACGACGTGTTCTTCGTCACAACTACCTACGGTAAGACGATTGCGATCAATGCCGATGACGGGAGTGTGCTTTGGAGTTACACTCCGTCCGGTTACAATAACTGGGCGGGAACGGCCCAGATTACCACTTCAACTCCCGTGGCCGATCCGGGGCACAAGTTTATTTACGCAGCCTCGCCGGATGGTTATATCCAGAAGCTCTCGGTGGAGGACGGGAGTGTGGTCTGGCGAACGGCCATCACAAAGCTGCCTGCGCGTGAGAAAATTGCATCGGCACTCAACTTCTTCAAGGGCCATGTGATAGCAACCACAGGTGGTTACGTTGGTGATGCACCTCCTTACCAGGGACATGTGGTACTCATCGATGCCGGAAGCGGTACGATCCTGAGCGTTTGGAACTCGTTGTGTAGCGATCAGTCCGGGCTCCTCCAACCCTCCGGATGCCCCGAGAGCGACTCGGCGATCTGGGCACGAAGCGGCGCCGTCGTTGACTCGGCGACGGGCGACATCTACTTTGCCACGGGCAATGGTCTGTGGGACGGTAAAACAAACTGGGGAGATGCAGTGCTCGAACTTGACCCGACCGGCAAACAACTTATCGGCAACTACACACCTCAAAATACGCAACAGCTAAACGCGTCCGATGCCGATCTCGGTTCGACTGCACCTGTGTTGTTGGGGCATGGATTTATCGCACAGGGTGGCAAGGACGGGAAAATCCGGCTTCTCGACTGGCCAACCATGGAAGGTGCATCCCCACATCAGGGCGGTGAAAGTCAGATCGTCTCCACGCCCTCCGGCACCGATCTGTTTACTGCACCTGCAGTGCTGCGCACGGACACGACAACATGGATGTTTGCAGCCGATAACGGTGGCACCGAAGCATGGAAATTCAACAATGGCGGACAGTTTCAGTCGGTTTGGAAGAACAGCAATGGGGGCACAAGCCCGATAGTGGCAGATGGTCTTCTGTATGTCTATGGCCCTGGTGGCGGTCTTCGTATCTACAAGGCTTTTACCGGAAATCAGATTGCCGATTTGAAGTGTGGAAGCGGCCACTGGAACAGTCCGATTATCGTCGATGGTATGATTGCGCTCCCGGAAGGTAACGCGAACAGGCACCAGACGACCGGTGTGCTTGATATCTGGCGACTGCCCTGAGAGATTGGATCCTTGAGCACCGAAAACGGATTATGGGGCGGGAGTGACCGGGTGATCAGTGAAATTAGAGAATTGGATATCTGCGGCGTGCTAACTGCAATAAGCAGTAAAACCAATGCAAATGTTATCCTAAAAGTTTTATGATTCCGTACGTTGGTATTGCTGCTTAGTTTTTTTAGTAACTGAAGCACCTCTGGGTTGTGCAACTTATCTCATTTCTAACAAACATGATTGGCCAGTAAACATAAAAAGGAGGTGCAGAATCGGGCCCGCATCTCCTTTATGTTGATTTTAAAAGAGCATTAATCAGTCGTTCGCATTGCCAGTGCCGGTTATGGTAAATTCGGCTGACTTCACCGAATCCGAACGCGTTCCGATCATCACGGAATAGGCTCCGGGGCTGATCACTTTCTTCATATTGATGTTATAGTGTTCCAGTTTTTCGGGAGTGATTTTAAAGGTCACCTGTTGGCTTTGGCCCGGCTGCAATATCACATGAGCAAACCCTTTGAGCTCTTTGACCGGCGGTGATACTTCATTGTAATGTTCGTGCAGATACATTTGAACGACCTCTTCACCTGCCACCTTTCCGGTATTGCTAACGGTTGTGGTTACGGTTAATGTGTCGCCGGGCGACATGCTGGTTGCACTAAGCTGAGGCGCGGTGTATGAGAACGTTGAGTAACTCAGTCCGTAACCAAATGGATAGAGAGGCGAGTTAGGCACATCGAGATATTTGGAAGTGTATTTGTTATTGGGGTTCCTGGGACGGCCGGTGTTCAGGTGGTTGTAATAAAGCGGGATCTGACCGACATCGCGCGGAAACTCCATAGTAAGCTTACCACTCGGATTGTATTCGCCAAACAAGACGTCGGCGAGTGCGTGACCGCCCTCGATACCCGGATACCAGGCCTCGAGGATTGCCGGCACGTTGTTTTGCAGCCAGTCAATCGTCAGTGGACGGCCATTCATCAACACAACAACCACCGGCTTGCCGGTCTTCATTACCGCTTTTACAAGGTCTACCTGGTTGCCGGGAACGCCAATTTTGGATCGGCTGGCAGCCTCACCGGTCATGTTACGCGATTCCCCGATCACCATTACCGTCACATCTGAACGGCGTGCGGCAGCGACGGCAGCAGGAAAACCGGCTTCGGAACTTCCTTCAATGTCTGTTCCTTTCACATAATGAATCTGGGTACCCGATGAAACAGCATCCTTCATGCCCTGAAGAACCGATACGACATCTTTCGCTTCGCCTGCACCCGACCATGACCCGAGTAAATCTTCCTGGTCATCGGCCAGGGGGCCAATCAGTGCGATGCTGTGTACGTTTTTAGAGAGCGGCAGGATATTCTTGTCATTTTTCAACAAGACCATTGATTTGGCTGCGATTTTTCGTGCCAGTTGACGGCTCGATTGCGTCAGGATTGTCTGGGCTGCGCGAAGCGAGTCGCTGTAGGCGTAGGGATTCTTGAACAGGCCGAGTTTAAACTTGGTAACCAGGATGCGACGGACGGCATTATCGAGCAGTTTTTCGCTGACTTTGCCTTCGTGTACCAACGTGGGCAATTCGTTCATAAAATACCCGGACTGCATGTCCATATCCACACCTGCCTTTACGGAACGGAGGGCGGCCTGAGCCGAATCTTTTGCCACTTCGTGATGGCGTAATTCCATGATGGCGGTGTAATCGGTGACTACGAATCCTTTAAATCCCCATTCGTTGCGAAGCACGTCGGTCAGCAGAAAATGATTTTCTGTTGATGGAACACCATTGAGGGTGTTAAAGGAAGTCATGACTGTTGCCGCACCCGCATCAACGGCCGCCTTGTAGGTGGGCAGGTACATCGAACGCAGGCGTCGCATGGACATATCGACCGAATTATACTCACGGCCGGCTTCTACCGCTCCGTATGCGGCAAAGTGTTTGACACAAGCCAAAACGGTGTTTGGTGCGGAAAGGTCGCTTCCTTGAAACCCGTGCACGGCGGCAGCGGCAATTTTGGAACCAAGGTAGGGATCCTCGCCGGCTCCCTCCATTACACGACCCCAGCGCGGATCTCTGGAAATATCGACCATCGGGGCAAAGGTCCATTGGAGACCTTCCGAGGCAGCTTCAGCAGCGGCAACGCTATCGGCCTGACGGACGAGATCGGGATCCCATGTACACGACTCAGCCAGATTGATCGGGAAGATGGTCCGGAATCCATGTATCACGTCAAACCCAAATAAAATAGGGATATGCAGTCGTGTGCTGTCAACTGCAAGTTCCTGAAGCTGTTTGGTGTACTTCCAGCCTATTGCGTTAAATATCGAACCGACTTTTCCTTCTTTTATATACTCGCGGTAGTTAGGATTAATGGTTGGACCCGTTGTTGTATAACCACTCGTAAACTGGGTCATTTGTCCGGCTTTCTCCTCCAATGTCATCTTTGAGAGTACCGAATCGGCCTTGTGAATCAACTCGGGAGTGGCAAATTGCTGTTGGGCAGGGGGTACGTTTTCGGCACTCTGCTGATTTACGGGCTGACAAGCGGTAGCTATAAGAATGGAAATTCCAATAATCAGAAAGCTACCTGTTAATTTTTTGATATGACTCCACATAACAGGAAATGATTTAGGTTGGCATAAAAAATGGTCGGGAAGACCATATATCTATTATTAGGTTTTGTACATCAAATACAATAACTGAAAATGAAACGTATTATGTTCAATTGCAAGTAGTTGTGAAGTGCTATTTACAAATTGATAACTTATTGAGACAATTACCCGGCAACAAAAAAATAACTTTGGAATATCTTTCCTAAAGTTTTTGTTAGAAAATAGAGAAACGAGTTTGTATTATTTATTGACTATCTGGTAGCCCGGTAAAACCCTTAAGAAATGCTTCGTCAATCTACAGAAGTTGACAATGTGGAACTAAAGAGCCTCTGGTCGGAGGTTCTCGGTGGGGATAAACAGGCTTTTGCGACGCTATTTCTTCAAAACTATGCTCATCTTTATAACTACGGGCGCAAATTGTACGACGACGGTACCATTGTTGAAGACGCTATCCAGGATGTGTTTGCAACAATATGGCAGACCAGAAATCGGCTTGCATCGGTCTCTTCTGTCAAGTCGTACCTTATCATTTCTTTGCGCAGGCGATTGCTCCGGATTCTCCGGAAAGAAAGAATAGAAGATCCTGTAGAGGAAGATGATATCCAGGAAATCATACCTGACATTGAGTTCAGTGCGCAGGAGATAATGGTGGGTTCCGAACAAAACGAATCGCGACATGAGGCTTTGGCTAAAATACTCAATCAGCTGCCCAATCAGAAGAAAGAGGTGATTTATCTCTACTTTTACAATGGGATGGATTATGAGGAAATCGCTCAGATCATGGAGTTGAATATTCAGACGGTCAGAAACTACATGTCGATGGCCCTGGCCCGCGCCAAGGATATTATCCTCGAACATGAGCTTCCGGAATTCCTACTCCTGGTCGCCTTCTTCATTATGATGCTCCCGCGCTGAAACGGGAATGTAGGTCGGGCTGCTTGCCCGGCAGCGTCGACGGTTATTTTTAAGCATTGCGAAAAGTAGAACACGCGGGGGAAGGCGTCTTTTTTATGCGATCTGCCGTTGCGTCGGAGAAGCTCTCCGACCTACTCTTCAAAAAAAAATTTCATCAAAACGATTATAACCGGACAGCCTTCGTCTCTTTAAGCACAGAAATGTCACCGAAACTAAAACCAGAATACTTCGATTGGAAAACAAATCGCATTCGCTACAGTCATTGTTGGGCGACGAGTCGTTTCACCGCTGGATAAAGGGCACATCAAACAAGCAGGATACCGATCATTGGGAACAATGGATAGGGGCCTCTCCGCATAACCGGGCTTTGGCTGAAAAAGCCAAACAAGTGCTGAAGGAGTTTAATATTGTCTCCAGATACCAGTTGGGCGAGCCTGATGCTTTGAAGCAGTGGAACAGGCTTGAAAGGAGAATAGGTAATGATGATTCTACATCGCTGATGTTCCCTTTTGAGACCCGGTACCAAAAAAGAGGCTGGCAAACTGCATTTCGTTATGCCGCAGTTATTCTCATCCTTATGCTTGCCGGTTACGCATACTGGCAACATCGCATCGACAGCCACCCAAAAACGGAAAAGGTGGCGATGCTTGAACTTAACACAAAGTTTGGCGAGCAAAAGATCATCAAACTATCCGATGGCTCTCAAATACATCTTGCCCCTAATTCTCATTTGCGTTATGCATCAAATTGGCTGCAGCAAACGACGAGAAAATTATATCTGGATGGGGAAGCCTATTTCGATATAATGGGTACCCGCAGACCGGGTAAGGCTGAATTTGAGATACATACCAGGGATGGCGTCATCCATGATCTGGGTACTCAGTTTAATGTTTCGACTTTCCATAATCAGACTGCTGTCGTTCTGAAGAGAGGCGTTGTAACGGTTCGGTCGAACGGACGTGACGGAAACGACGAAGTGAGACTGGCTCCGGGACAAATGGTTACGATTGGCAAAGACCTCTCGAAAGCCCGGGTTGAGGAAGTCAATCCTGAAGTTTATACCTCCTGGTCCACCGATCTGTTGGTTTTTGATCACACCCCGTTAAGTCAGTTTATCCAGACCTTGAAAGATTTGTATGGGGTGGATGTAGTTGTCGAAAATTCAGAATTACTAAAAAGGGAATTAACCGGAAACATAGAAAAACAAAGCCTTGGCACCATATTACATGCGGTTTCAAAGGTCTTAAATGTAAAAGTATATCAGCGGGGACAGACGGTATTCATTCAGAATTGAGTCCCCGGAACATGAAGATATAGGGAGTACAATATGAAAAGGAGCAAGATACAGCTTACAGGAGCATTCCTGTTGGTTTTT